>DATHTZ010000216.1:0-6217 GCA_035462675.1 Nitrospiraceae bacterium
TCTCTGCTCGACCCGTTCGTCCTGTCCGATGGACGTAAGAGTTCGGATTGGTCGGCAACTCATAGTGAATCACTTGGGTCACATCCTGAATATCGAGGCCTCGGGCTGCCACATCGGTCGCCACAAGCGAACGGAGCCGACCGGCGCGAAAGGCGCCGAGCGTCCGTTCCCGCTGCGCTTGGCTGTGATTGCCGGTCAACGCGCCGACCGAAGCCGGCTCTCCACCCAAATGGGCCGCCAACCGTCGCACCTTGTACTTCTGATCGCAAAACACCATCGACCGTCCCCCACCCATCACGCTCTGGAGCAACGTATGCACCAGTTGCGTACGAGCCTGATCTCCCGGTACGACATAGTAGGCATGCACGATCGTAGTCGGGGTGCTGATGCCTGGATCGACCGAGATACGAACGGGATTACGTTGCATCGTCTGCGCGAGCGTTTGAATCTCTCCGGAAAATGTGGCGGAGAATAGCAGCGTCTGACGCTCAACCGGGAGCAACCGAATGATCCGTTGGATGTCCCGCAGAAACCCACGATCCAACATCTGATCGGCTTCATCCATCACGAGAAACGTCACGCCACCCAACTTCAGGTGGCCGGAGCCCGCTAAATCGAGCAACCGTCCCGGCGTACCAACCACCACCATCGGCGGTCGTTGCAGCGCACGGTAGTGGCGCTCGATCGGCGTCCCGCCGTACACCGACAACGAGGTGACGGACATCGGAGCATACTTGCGCAACTCCATTTCAATCTGGAGCGCTAATTCCCGCGTGGGCGCCAATACCAAAAATTTTGGTCCTGGCAAATGGGATGGTCCCGACTTGGCATAGGGTCCAGGCGCAGGCGCTGAGGCCTCCCGTCGCATAACCTGATCAATAATCGGCAATAAAAACGCCAGCGTTTTCCCGCTCCCAGTTTTGGCTTGCGCCATAATGTCCTGGCCTTTCAGCGCCAAGGGAATGGCCGCCTGTTGCACCGGCGTGGGTGTCGTGAGGCCTGCCTGTATCAGGCGCTGGGCAAGGGACTGGGGCAGATTCATATCAGCAAACGTAGACATAAGACTCCTTGTAAGGAAACACTTCCTGGGACTGCACGGTCCGGCCTGGTAGAGGGCCGAGAAACGCATCACGTTGATGGGCAATTCTAGGAAGGAAATAGCGGGGCTGCCGGATAGGCAGCCCCGACGTGTGAAACACTTGTTACGGCTTAGTACCGATCTCCACCGCCGCCCCGACCGCCACGGCCGCCACCACCACCGCCACCAGTGCGGGGCTCCTGTGGACGCGCTTCGTTGACGGTCAACGTGCGACCGCCCAACTCCGTGCCGTTCAGCGCGGTAATCGCCGCCTGCGCTTCTGAATCCGAGGACATCTCCACGAATCCAAACCCGCGAGACTGGCCGGTAAACTTATCTGTGATGATCCGGGATGATGTGACCGCTCCATGAGCAGCGAACAAATCGCTCAGCTGCTGCTCTGTTGTGGAATACGGCAAACCCCCGACATAGATCTTCGAACCCATTGGGCTCCTCCTTTGAGAATATGTGTTGTCTTGGACTCGAGAGCAAAGTGAGGAAGGAGTGGGCCGAAGATGCAAACACCATGGCGGCTCAAGGCTGGCTTCCGATCAAATTCCCGTGCAGAACCAAAACAACAACTGTCTTAGGCCTTGTCTCTCTCAGTGATATCACCACCAGGCCTTTCGCGATGATACACGAGCGGTACTCTACTCCTTGGCCACCTCAAATGCAAGCAACGATGCAATCGCGCACGATGTGGTCCATCCGGTTAATACGCCGCGGGAGCAGAAAGCGGACGGTGAGAAAAAAGCGGAACGGCGTGCAAACTGTCGAAATCAAGAGCTGCTTGTCCCCGAACCAGGAGCCCGACTCGACCGGTCGCCAGCGACTGATCCTCAACTGTTACGGCAAGTTGCCCGTCGAAGAAGGTTTCGATAAAGTCCTTGCTGATGATGGTGTTCCGTTGGATTCGCAGCATGTGCCAGGGGGCCGCTTTGGGCGTGATTAACGATCTTCCGAGCCGCGTCTCCTTTCCATCCACCACCCGGATTACTTCAAACGTCTTCGTCGCAAGGTCGACCACCGCCGCATAGAAATGTGTAGCATCCTGTACCCCAAACACAACGCCACCCACTCCCGTCGCAGCGCCGATGGGAAGCCGCATCCGGACCGACACATCCGGATATTCATACTGAAACTCATCGGCGACGATCAAACGGTAACAGCTCACGGCCTGGCACGATGAATTCGCGGCCAGAATGTTGGGTGCCGAGGGGGCATCACTGTCCGTTTGAATTGTCCAGTCCGCAGCCGGCCCCTCGCCAAATCCCAGCATCGAGAACCCGGGAGGAGCCTCACCAGGCTTTTGCTGGTCGAACGTCCATCGATTAAATAGCCCCCCGTGAGCCTGCCCTTTCAGGTTGGCTTCTTTTTCCGCCCGGCTCTCTGCCTGAATCGCGTGGGATCGCTCGATACAAACGCTCCACTCACCGGCAATCATGGCCGATACAAGCACAACAAAGACCCTGCTGATACACCGAGGCTTCACGCTGATACCTCGTTCATTCGCAACCATCTTCTGAGTCTCTTCTTACTTCGGTGGCCGTTTCTTGATATCGAGAATGTCTTGTTGGAACCGGTCGCGGGCGGCCATGATCGTCTCTCGACGTTTCCATCGCCCCCACGCCCACCATCGAAGGCGATCTGGAAACGTGACGCCCGGTGTTGGAGCGCTCCCACCTGGAGCATGCTGGAAATCATAGCCCTGGTGAGATTCCCGATTATCGAAAAATCGACGATAGAGGTGATCGTACAATCCTTTGCCTGAACCGCCTACGCCCACGGCATCCTCCCTACAATACCAGGTCCAATTGGTGGTGTTCCGTCACCGGAGGTGAGCAGGTCTGACGTTGACAGACATACGCCGTCGGCTGCCCGTTCACACTCGTCTTCCCTGCAGCAAGCGCCAATTCTGATTCCCCCGCACGACAAGACGCTTCGACTACCAACACCGCACGATTCGGTAGATAGCGCCGATGGACTGTTGAGAGCAATGATTCGGTCATCGTATCGCCACGAGTCCCGACCACCACAATTTCTTGCGGGGTCCTCAGGTACCAATCCAGCGCACAGAGCATAGCCGATGTGCCATACGCGTTGTGTTCCATCACGTTCCTGAACACCCGGAACAGCTGCTCGGCCCGGTCATGATATCGCTGTTCTCTGGTGAAAGAAAACAGCCTCAACAAGACCAAGGCGACAACGGCGTTACCGGATGGAAGGGCACTATCGATCCCAGACTTCATGCGATGGAGGAGGGCTTCATGGTCGCAGCTGGTATAAAAGCATCCACCGACCGCCTCATCCCAATATCGCTCCAGCAGTTGGTCCGTCACCTCACGGGCTTGATCCAGATACCACCGATGCGACGTGGCCTCAAACGCGTCCAGCAACGCGGCGGCAAGATAGGCCGCATCGTCCAGATAGCCGTTCAAACGCCCCTTCCCCGCCCTGACTGTACGATAGACTCGCCCGTGCTCGACCGCATAGTCCAGCAGGAATGTGAGCGCCCGTTCCGCAGCTGCCAAATACGCGGGAACCCCGAACGCGAGATAGGCGTCGAAATAGGCGGACACCATCATCGCATTCCAGCTCGTAAGTACATTGTCGTCCCGCTGTGGCTTCGCCCGCTGCTCGCGCGCGGCAAGCAACTTCTCCCTGGCAGGCCTCAACAAGGACTCCGCCTCCGCTTGCGTGCGGGGCTCGGGGTGAACCCCGCCGAGTCGATTCAACACGTTCTTGCCTTCAAAATTTCCGCTCTCCGTCACCCCATAGTGCCGGCAAAACTCCTCAGCCATTTCAGCCCCGAGCACCGCAGCAATCTCTCCCCGCTCCCAAACAAAGTAGCTTCCCTCATGCCCCTCACTGTCAGCATCCTGCGCGGCAAAGAATGCGCCGTCTGGATGCGTGAGTTCACGACGGACGTATTCCAACGTTTCTTCCACCACTTCACGAAACCGATCCTCTTTCGTGAGACGCCATCCATCGAGATAGATCCGCACCAGCTGCGCATTGTCGTAGAGCATCTTCTCAAAATGGGGAATCAACCACTGGCCATCCACTGAGTAGCGATGAAACCCGCCGCCGAGATGATCGTAAACGCCTCCAGCCGCCATGGTTCTTAGTTGCAACAATACCTGCTCTTGATGAGAGATATCTTTCGTCCGAGCCGTCTGATGCAGCAACAGGCTAAGCGGGGGAACCGTCGGAAATTTTGGTCCCTCACCGAATCCGCCATGAACCGGATCGAAAAACTGCCCTAAGTCCTTGGCCGCCTCATCGAGCAAACGATCGGTCAAGGGATCGTCCGACGGTTGCGGTGTGCCCACACGCTGCAACCCGGTTTTCACCTTCTCCACGTTCTTGCGGACATCGTCTCGATGATTCCGATAGGCATCGACGACACCGCGCAAGACTTCGGGAAATCCCGGCAGATTGTAGCGGGGCACCGGCGGGAAATATGTCCCTCCATAGAACGGTTCTTGGTCAGGCGTGAGAAACATCGTCAGGGGCCACCCGCCACCCCGCCCCCGAAACACCTGCGCAGACTTTTGGTAAATATCGTCCAGGTCCGGGCGCTCTTCTCGATCCACCTTCACGTTGATGAAATCCTGGTTCATGAGCCCGGCAATCTCGACATTGTCGAAACATTCGTGTGCCATGACATGGCACCAATGGCAAGCCGAGTAACCGATCGACAATAAAATCGGCTTGTCCTCTGCTTTCGCCCGCGACAACGCTTCCTCGCCCCAGGGATACCATTCCACCGGATTCTCCGCGTGCTGCAGAAGATAGGGGCTAGCTTCCGTGATCAGCCGGTTCGGGAAACGATCCGCTTGTGTAGTTGGACCTGTCATCGCCTCTTCATCCTCACAATTTGTCATAGTACCTTGGCCCACAGCTGCTCTGCAACGGACCTGTCGGTCTGTGCTATAGTTCTGCGCGATCTCGAAAGGCTCACGGCATGAACGGCTCGACGCGCAACGTCTCTCCCTCCCTTGTTGTCGTCACTCTCCTGGGAGTCATCCTCACTCTGCTCCCCCTGGGGAACCAAGGCTACGCGCAATCGGAGGAAGACCATCGTGCATGGCTTCAAGCGCTCGACAGCCTGTCAAGCGAACGGATGCTTGCCGACGTGACGACGCTCAGCAGTCCTGCATTCAACGGCCGGCAGGCCGGATCAGAAGACGATCTGCGATCTGCGAAATGGTTCGCACAAGAATTGACCTCGGTAGGGGTAAAACTTCCTATCATTTTCAACGCCCCACTCACTTTCCCATTTGGCCAATCAGGAAAGGGACTACCAATAGGCGCCATGGCCTCGACGGTCCCCACCTCACTCATCGCGCCAAACCCGGTCATTCGTACCGGCACAGCAGACACATTTGTCACAGCACAGTTAAGCAAAGACTACCTCCCTGTCTTTGATTCCCCCTCTGCCGACCTTCAAGGTCAGATCGTTTTCGTCGGCTATGGCATCGTCGATTCTACCCAAGGGGTCAACGATTACGCCGGAATCGACGTGAACAATTGCATCGTGCTCTTCCTCCGTGGCAAGCCGGACTACTACCAAGGCTCCATCAGCCATGCCGACAAGGTCCGATTCGCGCGAGATCGAGGAGCCGTGGCCTATCTGACTGCGACAGGGCCGATTCTCAATCCCTATGAAGCTCGACGCGGGGTCACGGGAAAGCCCAGCGCTTTTTACGGACAGCTCTCCCCTGACCAATCTCTCCCTGGAGCATGGATCAGCACGAACCTCGCCGAGAATCTCCTCGCCAGAGACAGTGAGGGATCCAACGCTGACCGCCTTCGCACCCTCCAAGAGCAACTGAGTAAAGTCTCATCAGCACGCTCTCATCAAACTCACCAATATGCATCTCTCCATTGGAAAACCACAATACAAGACGGCTTGCTGACGAATGTGGTGGGGATGATCCCTGGTACAGGGCCGGATACCATTATCATCGGTGCCCATCGTGACCATTTCGGTCGCCCGGCGGGCCTCTGGTTTCCTGGCGCTGATGACAACGCATCTGGAACAGCCATAGTGCTGGAAGTCGCACGGGCTTTTGGAAAAACTGGACTGCGCCCCCAGCGGACGATCCTCTTTGTCTCCTTTAGTGGAGAGGAACG
>DATHTZ010000217.1:0-2273 GCA_035462675.1 Nitrospiraceae bacterium
ATTTACGAGAATAAGCTAGGCGGCCGAGTCTGCGTGAGCGGGTATTACCCTTGGGACCACCTCCACAGCTTGAGCAAGACCTCACAAATGAAAGCCGTGATGCGGTGGCTTTCGCGGGACCGCCTACCCGCATATGTCGCGTCCTACCACAAAGTAAATCTCTGGGCCCGCGAGCCCCAACGTGGTCGAACCCCAATCCTTAGCGAACAAGGGAAACCATTCACCAATGGGTGAGCGAGGATAGGGTCGAGGTGAGGGATAGAACCTCACCCCGCCCTCCGAACCGGACAGGCGGGTCTACCGCATCCGGCTCTCCAGAATGGTAGTCTCTCATCGAGATTGCAGGACCATAGCTCGGGCTTGCACCAGACTGTAGAACCCGAGCCGGTCAAAATAGGCATTCGGCCAGCGCTGATGGTCACTCCCTCTGGCTCTACCCTTCTTTCCCTGATGCTTGCGCAGGATGCTCCGCAGTCGTCCGCGAATCCAGCTGTCCAGTTTGTTGAACGTCGACGGCTGGCTGTGTTTGAAGTATTCAAACCATCCACGCAGCAGCGGCGTTAGGCCGGCAATCACCTGCCCAATGCTTTGTCCCTGCTTACGGTGCGTTTGGTGCCGAATCGAGTCCTTGAACTTTTCCAGGCTCTTCTGGCGCGGCCATTTCATGCCTCGCTCGAAGTGGTAGCCCAGGAAGTCGAACCCGCCTTTGCCCGTCGCATCCACGATGCGTGTTTTGGTCGGATGCACCACCAACCCGTTTTCCTCTGCCCACTGGTGGATGAGCTCTAATGCGACTTGGGCTTCGGCCTCGCTCCTGCATTGAACGATAAAATCGTCCGCATACCGGGTCATGGCGTATCCCGCCTTTGCCATCCGATGGTCCAGTGGGTTCAGATACAGGTTGGCTAACACGGGGCTGATGACCGCCCCTTGCGGCGTGCCTTGCTCTGTTGGCTCCCATCCGTTCATCCCGTCCATCACCCCGGCCTTCAGATATTGCTGGAGCACCTCCAGCATGCGTCCGTCGCTAATGTGTTCGGCCACCCGTTGCATCAGTCCCTCGTGGGGAATGGTGTCGAAGTAACTCTTGAAGTCGACATCCACTACCCAAGTCAGTCCTTCATTGAGCAGCCCGTCGACTCTTCGCAGCGCGTCTTTGCAGCCTCGCCCAGGACGAAACCCGTAGCTGTGCTCCCCAAACTGTCGCTCGAAGATTGGTTCCAATACGTTCCGGATGGCCCCTTGCACAATCCGATCCCGCACCGCGGGTATCCCCAAGGGCCTCTGTTCGGTGCTGCCGGGCTTGGGTATCCAGTGTCGCCGCACGGGGTGCGGCTGGTATTGGCCCGTTTTCAACTCTTGGTGCAGCCGTTCCAACTGCTGGCTCAGGCTGCCCGTGAACTGCCCAATGCTCTGACCGTCCACCCCAGCGCTGCCTTTGTTGGCCCATGCCTTCATCCACGCCGCGCTGAGGTTGTCCAGGTTCCAGACCTTATCTATTAGACTAAACCATTTGCCGCCTTTGACTCCGTTTTCCAGAGCCTGCAACATGCGTTCGCTCCAGACGCTCCGTTCTACCCACGGCCACCGGCCACGGATTTCTTCGGCTTGTTTAACCCACTCGGGTACTGCCGCCGATTTTTCTTCGTCGTTTCTTTTGCTCACGCTTCTTCCATTCCTGTGCCCCTTGGCTCCACGGTCATTACCCCGCTTCCTCGCTACTACGGGCACTCTGTCCTCTGGTCGGGGGCGGTTCTTCGGCCTCTGGGGCATGAACGCCGCCTTCTGGTCCCAACCACGGATCCCTGCTTACCGTCACTGAACCTTCCCGCCGTTCCATCTCCAACCACCCGTTGACGTCCTCGGCTCTTTGGACTGGTTTCTCAGCCAAGGCTTACCGCACGAGTCTCCTCGTATCCCTCTCCGGAACTAGGGCGTCTTGGGCTTCGCCTTTCCCTAGCAGGCTCGCCACGTCAACTGGCCGAATCGAGTTCGTTAGCCTATGGACCAGCAGTTCGTCTCCGGTTGCTCCCCACCTCGCCTCGCGGCGACGCAGTTACCTTCAACTATCGAGGTCAGGTCCAACCCCGAGCGGGGACTTTCACCCCGCTGGTTCAGTGCGCTCACAGGCGCACTAGGGCGGCGCTGTCCTCAGCGCGCCGAAACTGGCAGAATTTGTGCATTGAAAATTCATTACCGGTCATTGAAGAATAAAGGAGATGAACGATGGGCGAAGTCTCAACTCAAACTGCAGAACACTCTGCGCCTCTGAT
>DATHTZ010000218.1:0-5506 GCA_035462675.1 Nitrospiraceae bacterium
CCCTACAGAGTCCAGGAAGGGCTGAAACAGGCTAGGCTTGAATGGCAAGCCCTTCATGGCGTAAGTGAGATTCCGCTCCAAGGTTTCGCGATCAGGCACCGCTGCCTGGCGCGCCTGTTGCGTCTTGCGACTTGGCAGATAGCGAGCAGCGAGATCGTATCCTGCCAGTTCCTCTTTTCCCACGAGCAGGTCCAACGCCAGCGCCAACGTTTCACTTCGTTGGAGGGCTTCTTCTTCGCTTGAGCCCTCCACCACGATGAGGTCCCGGACATCCGACACCCCGAGTTCATGACGAAGGACTTGATCCCGGTCTTTCTGCTCCGCTGAGATCGGGCTCAGATTGGCAATGTCCTGCTCCCATAGTGGCGTATCTGACCAGATGAAGGAGCCGATGGCTATGACCACAAGCAGCGGGACCACGAGTCGTGCCCTTACCAGCGCATCGACCCACTGTGCGACATGCAGCCCTTGGCGTTTGGTGTGAAATGCTATGGGAACGATGTGGGGAAGCACCCAACGGGTCACGCATGCGGCTGTAAATAAGCCGACCATCGCGAACAGCCCCAGTTGCGACAGGCCGGGAAATCCGCTCAGGAGTAATGCAGAGAAGCCAAGAGCCGTTGCGACGACTCCGAGGCGCATCGTCGGCCAGATTTCTTTCATCACGGCCGGCGCCCGGCTCTCCCTGGTGAGATGGCTGAACAGATGGATGGGATAATCGTCCACGACGCCGAGCAACGTAATTCCAAACGCCAAGGTCATGCCGTGAATGAATCCGAACACAAGACTCACGGCGACGATCCCGGCCAGGATCGCGCTCGTCAAGGGAAGGAGCGTGAGAACCAGAACAGAAACGGATCCATAGCAGGCAAAGAGAAACGTGGTGACCAGTAGCGTTGCGCACAAGGACAACCACCACACATCATCTTGGATGGTCTGCCGCACCTCAACGGCAATGACGCTGGGTCCCGTCATCACCAATTGAACGGGAGTTGCACCAGGGGAAGTTCCCACGGCCGGTCTGAAGGTCTCTCTCATTTGCTTTTGCAGCTGTTCCTGGGATTCCATATCAAAACCGGACGCATGCGTCTCCGCCACGAGCAATGCGCGCCGAAGGTCCGACGAGAACCACACTCCGTGGTATCTCGCCGGAGCCGTCCAGGTCATCCAGGTTTGAAGGATCGTCATGAACTCGCCGGAGGGATCGCCCGGGATCAGTTCCTTGACCATCGGCGACAGTGGAGAGGTGAGGTCGCTGAGCCTCAGCTCAAGGGAGTCGCGCAGATGATCTCGACTGAACGTGGATTCATGTACGCCGGGACTGAGCACGTACCGATTCTGAAAGAGGCGTTCGCGCTCCTCCGTCGTCCAGGCTTGCTCCCCATTGCCGACATAGTGGAACGCACCGCTTTTGCGCATCCAGGTCGCCAACTGTGTGCTGGTCCCTGCCAGGAGGTCGGCATCCTTTCCCTCCAGAGCGATAAGAATGAGCCGCCCACCCGCGCCTGTTCGCAGTTCAGTAAGCAGCAGGCGTTCTGTGGGTGTGGCACCTTCCGGCAATAGGCGGGAGAGTTCGGTCTCCACATGTGCACGCATGGCCACGAACCATGCGGTGAGCCCCAGGACCATGCACCAGATCAACAGTGTGACCCAGGATCTTCTGGTCACGGTGCGCCCGTTGTGATCACCATGACAGACCGATCTCCGCCCGGGGCTTGGATCTCAATGCTACCAAGGGATTCTCTCTCTCCTGAGAATCGAATGGACTCCACCAGCTCCTGCACGGCTTTGTCCAGCGGCCGCAGCATCAAGACCCATCGTTGTGGCTCACCCTCCAGCGTCACGCTATAGAAACGCTTCAGGGTGATGACATCATTGGCGAGCGTTGATCGAAAGGCCTCGATAAATGCCCGCAGCGCAGTGTAGTCGTGCAATGAAAGGGTCCTGCTCGTACCCTTTGTCTTGCTTTCGTAGAGGACCGTATCACCCTCAACAAGGTAGCGCTCGTCATGAGGAGCGGTAATATGTTTCTCGAGTCCCGCCGGAGGAGTGAAACGCAAGATGCCTCGGGTCTTCAACGGTTGGGTGAGCAGGTTCGAAAAAGCGGTCTCTTCAAACCGTACCTCCGCTTGCCGGTTCTTGGCCAGGCTCACAATGAGTTGTTCTACATTCCAGCCAGGTGATTCCGCCTCGCGTTCAGTCTGTGGTGACGACTGGGCCAGGGATATCGGCGCAAGATCCGGCAAGAACAACCAGATGAGGAGCAGGGCCGGCAATCTCAACTGCCAGCTATCGTTGCTCTTCCCAAAAGTCATAAAAATTGAACCAGTTGTCGGCTGCCAAGCGGCAGTGATGTTCCAAGCGGTCGGCGTAGTGCTGGGTCCATTGCTGAACCTCCTGGTCCCGATGCTGCCGGTCGATCGTGATCTCTTCGGCGAACAACTCGAACTGAACCTCGTAACGATTGCCTCCGCGATAGAGCCCGAAGAAGAGAATGACCGGCACCTTTAAGACGCTCGCAAGCCACATGGTTCCGGCAGGGAATCGTGCAAGCTTGCCGAAAAACTTACAACCTGTTGCCTGATTCTGATTCACCAGCCGATCCGCGAGAATGCCCACCACCCCTCCGCGGTCCAGACATTCCTTGACTTGCAACATCGTGTTCGGCGAGCCGGTCTGTATCACCGCGTCGGCGACTTCTGGATTCAAGTCACGGAAGAGGTCTCGGAGCATCGGTGTATGTTGCTCGTGCATGAGGACTTTAATTTCGACATCCCGCTGGCTCAGCCCGATGGCGCGCACGATCTCGAAGCTCCCCAGATGCGAACCGAGCAGGAGACATCCTTGGCCACGAGCCAAGCGGTCCTTGAGCACGTCGAGTCCCCGTATATCGATGTCGAAGTGGCCGGCTTGTCCGGTGAGAAGATAGACCCGATCAAGGAGCGTCGACGCGAAACAATGAAACTGTCTATACAAGTCACGCTGACCGATCGGGCGTCCCAGCGCTCGAATCAAGTAGGATTGGATGGCACGGCATGCGTGCCGCGAAAATAGTACGTAATACACACAGATCGGACAGAGCAAGGCGCGCGCGGCCGGACGTCCGACGGATACCGCCATCCAGATCATGAATCGTCCCGCGATTCGACTGCCGCGTTCGCGTTGTCGCAACCAGCCCACCGTCACGAATCACCAGGGGAATCCTCGGCGATGATGCGGTATTGCAGGCAGCCGCTCGCAATGAGTCGAGGTCCGGTTGTACAGGTGAACTCCATTGTGCCATCGCCCTGCTGGTCTATCTTGATTGTGAGAGGCTCTCCAGGGTTCAGCGGCGACAGGAACTTCGCCGACGGCATGCCCACAAACTCGATATGCTCCTTGGCCATCTCGCGGATGGCCTTCATGATTTCTCCCAGCACCACCACGCCAGGGACCACGGGATGGCCGGGAAAATGCCCGGACAGCGATGGATGGTCCGCACCGATTGTGACAATCCGCTCAGATTCCATGCCGCTCCTCTTTCTGAAGGTCTTGCATCAATCCGAGCAAGGCGTCCCTCGTAAGTTTGCCCGTCTCGTTACGGGGAAGGTGGGGAACCAGGTGGAGCGGTCGGGGGAGAAACACAGGGTCAATGACTGTTCGAAGCGCCGACAGAATGTGCTCGGCAGCCTTTCCTGGCGCAACAACGAAGGCGATCAGACGTGTGACTGAGGTTTCCGTGTCATCCGGGAGGAAAAACACTCCATCCTGCACTCCTTCGATCTCGTTCAGTTTCTGGCTCAGGTCGCTTAACGAACCTCGATGCCCACCGATGTTCACCAGATCCTCGCCACGTCCATGCAACAGGAATCGATCGGGCTTTTG
Source organism: Nitrospiraceae bacterium (assembly GCA_035462675.1). Lineage (GTDB taxonomy): Bacteria > Nitrospirota > Nitrospiria > Nitrospirales > Nitrospiraceae > Palsa-1315. The sequence continues at coordinate 3,865 of DATHTZ010000218.1, forward strand.
CAACGACACCAGATCGGGAAAGGGGATAGGCCCAAGCAAGTATGGCGCTTGCAAGGAACACCCGACTGATTCTTGAAGCAGCGTGATACCGTCCAACACGTGCCAAGCGCTCTCGGCGACAGTCCGTCTTGTCGCAACACTTCCAGCCTCCGTGAATCCATACACCTCATAGACCGTGGTTTGGAACAAGGTCTCGGCTTGTTTCGCCAAGGAGCGAGAAAGCGGGGCGGTCGCAGAGAGAATACACTCCACGGGAGGCAACCGCGAGCGAGCGGTGACACAAGCCCGGATGTGTAATGGTGTGGTCACAAGCATGCGCGGCGACGGTACGTCCGCCAACGCTAACCGCACATCTTCAGGGAACAACGGCCGTCCCACATGGAACGGCATCCCATGCTGAAGAGGGAGCATCATGGAAGCTTCAAGCCCATACATGTGGTGGTGAGGAACTGTCGCCACCACGGTCACCTGATCAGAGGTTTTGAGACCCAGCCGGGCTCCCGTACTCCGAGCGACTGCGACTAGGGAGCCCCAGGTTTTGGAATGGGGATGAGAGTTCCCCGTACTGCCTGACGTAAAGGCCACCAAGGCTGTGTGGTCAATGGGGATCTGGGGAACCTTCGCCGTGTCGGTCCGATTTCCTGTACCCGTTGGGATCTGATAGGAGGGGAGTCGTTCAACGTGTTCAGTGCCATCCACTAGGCAATAGCTGTTGCTATATTCTCGAGCGATCTGGGTCAAGGCGCCCGGCGCGCGACTTGGAGGAAGCAGTGTGGTCTGTCCCCGGACCAATGCTGCGGCGAACCCGACCAGAAACCGATAGCGGTCATCAGCCAGGTTAATGACCGTAGGTTTTTCAGGAAGCAGGTCGGCGAGGGCTCCCACATCCGAAAGAAAGCGGCCATAGGTCATCGGGTGGCCGTTCTCCCAAGCCAACACTCTGTCAGCGTGGTAGGGGCCGAGCAACGCGGCGGTTTTCATAGAGCCACCTGCTGCTATTTCGTACGATGTTTTTCGATCGATTGACAGAGTGAACGGAGTGAGGCGAAGGTGGCGACAGTGTCTGGATCATCTGAACGTATCTGATGCCCATAGGATTGAGAGATCGCGAGAGACAGTTCGAGCGCGTCAATCGAATCAAGTCCCAGTCCGTCACCGAAGAGAGGTTCCTCCGGTTGAATCTGTGCAGGGTCAACTTTTAGAGTGAGCGTCCGTATAATGAGTTTCGCCACTTCCATTTCGAGCGGTGATACATCAGACACGGATCGGTTTCTCCCGTTCGGACCAGGCCCGTTCACACCTTTGCGCTAAATCCTTCTACCAACTCCTTCTGTTCCCTGTCAAGAAAAGCTGAACGAGCTTTGCAAAGGGATAGTCATGGTTCGATACCGTCATGAAAACAGTTTGTGTCGTCAAGGAAACTGTTGAATGGCCGGTCGTGGAAACCAACAGATCCTCGCGGGGCGTCGCGTCATGGCCTCAGAATTGATATTGACGCTCGCCGGCGCTCGTGTAATTTCTTGAAAAGAATCAGCATAGTTCGCACTCACTGCCATCTGCATACATAACGCTTTCCCCAGCGTGCTCCGGGGAGTCTGGACATGAAAGACAAACACATCGTACCGTTTAATTCCCAGACGTT
>DATHTZ010000219.1:0-3801 GCA_035462675.1 Nitrospiraceae bacterium
TCCTTGCAGGAATCACCGTTCCCAATCCGCCACTTACGACGGCGGAAACGTTCACCACACCGCTCTTCGCCTGGATGGTGACATCGACGTCCCGGTTTCGGTTCATGGCCGCCATCCGGGCCATCGTCAATTGCGAGACAATTTCGCTGGTAGCCTGACGGAGCTCCGTACGTGCATTCCAGCGGATGAATTCGGGGACGGCAACAGATGCCCCAATCCCGACAATGGCCAGGACGATCATGATCTCAAGCATCGTGAATCCGCCTTCTTGGTGCCTCCGCTCAAGCACATAATCGATCATTTTTTGTCCAAGAAAACCCATAGCACAGTCTCCAGGTCGCAAATGACATGCCGCTAAGAGCACCCACAAAACACATCACAAATCATTGATAACTAATGGCGGTCTGGTTGTTTCAACCTCAGCATGAGCGTTTTTCGCGCGTACAAACGACAATTTTTAGCAACGCAGGGAATCCCCTCTCAGAAGAGGACTTCGTGGGGCAGGAAGAAACCGTGAAATAAATTAATACTCTGGCTGAGGTGAGATTATCTCATCGCCACAGATCCGACCCAAGTCCAAGCGTTGGGAAAATCAGGGTACTCACTCAAACCCATAATGGAGAATATATGGAAACTTGCGACATAATTTAGCAATTCGCCACCCACAGGCTGCAGCCTCCACTGCGTCGCGATCAGTTTTGCGCGAGACCACAAGTGTCGTACCGTTCAATGCATGCGGGAAATATTTCTCCTCGTCATTCACCTACTGACTACCTTTGTCAAATTCCTGCGGCCCGGTGGTGTCCGCGCGGTTGCCGCCGAGTCCTTGTTGCTGAAACATCAGTTGCTGATCAGTCAGCGCTCCAGCCGACGCACCCCGACTCTAACCTCCCGCGACCGCTTTCTGCTCAGTCTGACCGCGCTCTTCTTGAATCTTCGCCGGATCCCAAAGCTTGCCGTCATCCTCAAGCCTGCGACCCTACTCAAGTTCCATCAGGCGCTGGTGCAGCACAAATACCACCTACTCTTTTCTTCATCCTCGGCGCAAACCCGTCCCCCAAGGTCCCTCTCCGGAACTCATCGCGGCCATCGTCGAAATGAAGCGCCGCAATCCCCGCTTCGCTTGTCCGCGCATCACGCAACAAATCTCCCGTGCCTTCGGCCTGGAGATCAACAAGGATGTGGTGCGCCGTGTGCTCGCCATGCATTTCCGTCCGGAGTCAGGCCATTACGGCCCGTCATGGTTGACCTTCATCGGCCACATCAAGGACAGCCTCCGGAGCGTCGATCTCTTCCTATGCGAATCGATCCGACTCAAGAGCCACTGGGTGATGGTGGTGATGGACGTGTGTACGCGCCGTATCATCGGATTCAGCGCCGCGCCCGCTGATATTGATGGGGTATCGGTTTGCAGGATGTTCACGCAGGCCATTGCCGGTCATGCTCCGCCGAAGCATCTATCCTCCGACAATGTACCGCGGTTCACCTTTCACCGCTGGCGAGCCACCTTGCGCGTGCTCGAAGTCGACGAAATCAAGACCTTGCCCCTGGTCCCGTGCTCGCATCCGTTCGTCGAACGGCTGATCGGTACAATCCGACGGGAGTATCTGGACCACGTACTCTTCTGGAATGTCGACGACCTGACACGGAAGCTCGATCGATTCAGGGCCTATGACAACGAGGATCGCGTGCATCGTTCGCTCCACGCGACTCCGGCTCAAGAGTCCGGCGAACCGCCACCCACCCGCGCTGCACTCCGTCGATATGCCTGGCACCAGCAGTGTCGGGGACTCTTTCACATCCCAATGGCCGCTTGACGAGGAATTCGCCACTCACAGGTCGTCCGATAGTAAAGAATCTGAAGAATGTGCTTCGTAGCATATCGCTCCGCCAACCTGAGCAGAATGCCCCACTTCACGAGGTCCCGATTGTCCGCGTACCACTGATCCCGCATACAATTGTCCTGATAGTTTTAAAGTCTGGTGTGGGCCAGTCTACTGCAAAGCCGGAGGCATCGGTCACCTGCTCCTCTTTCGCCACTCCCACGGCGGCACTGGCTGGCGGATCGGCTCGCAAGCCTTTCTTCGCCTCTGGCGGTTCCCTCTCCAACTCTTCCAGCACCATATCTGCCGGCACATACTTCCGATACCACCAGCACAACCCACTGACTGATTCTGTGCTTATCCACTCAGCCATCCGCAAGAACAGACCCAAGGTGCCATCGGGTCCTGCTTCCTCAACCAGCTTCCACAACAGGGACAATGTCTCGTCCAGGACTGCTGCAGTCCGCAACCTGGGGGTCTCCCGCTAAGAAGTCTTACACGGTCTTGCCGATGGAATCCCACCATTCAGCCACCCCATGGATTCTGCTTCGAGGTGTAACGGTACTGCCGAGGACACGAGAAATCCATACAGCTTTGGTGGAGGAATAACTTGCTCGAAGGAGTCAGGCAGACGCTTATACGCCATGAGCATCCCCCTGTGCTGCCCAGTGGCTTTGTCAGGCCGCTCTCCTGATAAATGACTCTGCTCCAAGATGGACTTCCTCATCCTGATAGTCCGGCTCAACACTTGGAACCACCAAGACCTTCTCCTGTTGAGCTAGGCGATGCTGCGCGATCACGGCGTCGTGGATATGACCGCAATTCATACAACGCAAGCTGGTCGTCCACATCTCTCCATAGGCGCCCTGAATGTCCAGGAAGTGGTCTTCTGCCATGAGACCCAAGCAGCGTGAGCAAGTCATAATCGCCCTCCTTCGTGTAGGCCGTGGCATTCGTCTCTCATGGAAAAAGGATAGCGCATACCACGGCCAGCGACAGACCCAAAGGAGGTACCTCGGACGTAGGCCACCTGTATTTAGAAATTGGCTGGCGCAATTGTGGAGATGTGGGCTAGAGCAAGCGGAACGCGATGCCAGCGGAAGACGTGGCCAGGAAGACGGGAGGCGCTGTCGGGGATGGTTCGTTACCAGATCGAGCACGATGGTTCCGCTACAGTTAAGCTACAGTGTGATCAAACAACGGATGATCTTCAAATGATATGATTCGCCATCCCTCTACCGCCTATGAGTGACCTGCCCGGGCTAATCTGGTCCAGGATGAATGTTAGACTGGACCGCAACCAGGGAGGTCAGGGTCATGCCCAAGAAACGGTAGACGCCCGAAGAGATCATTCAACACTTGCGGACAGTCGAGCTGGAAACCAGCAAAGGCCTAGCGGTGCTTGACGCGTGTCGGAAACTCAGTATCACCGAGCAAAGATGCGAGAGCAGTTTTTGAACGGCGAGCTGTTCTACACGCTAAAAGAGGCCCAGATCATTATCGAACGCTGGAGGACTCACTACAATATGGTCCGTCCACATAGCAGTCTCGGGGGCCAGCCACCTGCGTCCGAAACCGTCCAGCTTGCGAGCTAATGACTAACATGGTAAGTGGTACAAAAACTCCCGGCTGGTCACAGTGGCAATTCAAACGTCCATTGATCGGTTGGGGAGAGCGTGACATCTCCACCGAACACATGTTGACCGATGCGTTCAAGCGCAGCGTAGATTCATTTCCCTCCACATCGAAGGTGCGGTTGGTCGCCAGATGGAGGCCATTCAAGGTGAGAGGTGGTGGAGTCGGGTCGTAGTAGCGTTGCTGACTGTAGAAGCGAGCCTCGGGGGACTGACCAGCCCCCTGAGGTTGTACGAGCCGCAATGTGAATCATGCACATTGTGACTCAAAATCGGACAACTGTACGAGAGGAGGTTAAGCAACCCATGTGTTGCTCCCTACCGCGATGGGTATTGGGGCGATT
>DATHTZ010000220.1:0-2135 GCA_035462675.1 Nitrospiraceae bacterium
CAAGAGTTTCAACAAGTCGGCATCTCGGTGCAGCGTTTGGGGGATATCCTGAATACGCAACCGGAGCCTTCCTACAATCCGAATCGGACCACGCTCCCACAAGTCAGCGGACATATCGTGTTCCAAGACGTGACCTTTCGTTATCGCCCCGATAGCTCGGAGGTGCTCCACAAGGTGTCGCTCGCCGTCACGCCCGGTCAGATCATTGGACTTGTCGGACGATCCGGGTCCGGCAAGAGCACCATTGCCAAGCTGCTTCAACGACTCTACGTGCCGGAGCGTGGGCGTATTCTCGTGGATGGCGTGGACCTTGCACAGGTAGATCCATCCTGGCTCCGTCGTCAGGTAGGGGTAGTGCTTCAAGAAAACTTTCTCTTCAATTGCTCCGTGCGCGACAACATTGCGCTCACCGATCCGGGGTTGCCGATGGAGCAGGTGATCCACGCCGCCAAGCTGGCCGGGGCGCACGAATTCGTTTTGGAGTTGCCGGAAGGCTACGACACGATGGTGGGAGAGCACGGCTGCTCGCTGTCCGGTGGGCAACGCCAGCGGATCGCGATTGCCAGAGCGTTGGTCGCCAACCCACGCATTCTGATTTTCGATGAAGCCACGAGCGCGTTGGACTATGAATCTGAGGCCATCATTCAGCAGAACATGGCACAGATTAGTCAGGGGCGCACCGTCTTCATCATCGCCCATCGGCTGAGTACGGTGCGGCCGGCGCATCAGATTTATGTGGTGGACAAAGGTGAGATTGTCGAGCACGGTTCACACGAAGAGTTGCTGCAAATGCAGGGATTCTATGCCCGTCTCTACCGACACCAAGACGGCGCTGTAACAGTAACGGGATAATGGGGATACCTGGGGTAGAGCAAGACGCATGGTATTCGACACACTTTCACGTCATTGGACAGTCTGGAAGGCGGCGTGGCAGGCTGAGCGCAGCCACGCACTCGGCTTAACCTCGGGTGGACGCTCGACGGAGTTCCTTCCCGCTGTGCTGGAAATTCAACAGGCCCCGCCCTCACCGATCGGGCGCGCCATCCTCTGGACGATCATGGCCGTGTTTGCGAGCGGCGTCTTGTGGGCCACGTTGGGATGGATCGACATTGTGGCCACGGCGCAAGGCAAGATTATTCCCAGTGGCTACTCCAAGGTAATTCAGCCGTATGAGGCTGGTGTAATCACCGCCATTCACGTGCAGGATGGGCAGATCGTCAAACGGGGAGAGGTGCTGATTGAGCTCGACTCGACCCAGAACCGAGCGGATCAGAATCGAGCTTCGAACGAATACCAGGCTGCAAAGATTGACGCGGCTCGCTTACGCGCCCTCATTGCCGGCCAATCGACGTTCAAAGCTCCAGCTGATGGCGATCCCCAACATGTCCTCCTGCAACGCCAGCTTCTTCGCGATCAACTGGCGGAGTATCAGGCGAGAGTCGGGACCGCGCAACATTTGATCGATCAACGAAAGGCCGCGATCGAGCAAACGAGAGAGAATATCCAACGACTTGAAGCAACGGTACCCATGGAGGCAGAACGTGCCGACGCCTTCAAGAAACTGTTGGAGCATGATGCTGCGACCAAGCTCGATTTCCTTCAAGCGGAGCAGCAACGGATCGATAAAACTCAAGAACTTGCCGGGCAGCGTAAGAAGCTACATCAAGATCAGTCCGCCTTGTCGGAAGCAGAAACCAACTACCATGCGCTCGTCTCTGAGTTTCAACACACGAAACAGGCAGAACTTTCCTTGTTGGAAACCAAAGCCTCATCCCTAGTTCAAGATGTCACGAAAGCGGGACAGAAGGCTGATCTCCAACGATTGACGACTCCGATCGACGGGGTCGTACAGCAGCTGGCCGTCCATACTGTGGGCGGAGTCGTCACTCCGGCCCAGGATCTGCTGATCGTCGTCCCACAGGACCATCCCGTCGAAGTGGCTGCTCAGGTTGAGAATAGGGATGTGGGGTTTGTACAGAACGGCCAGATCGTCGAAATCAAAGTCGAGACTTTTCCCTTCACACTCTACGGCACGATTCCAGGGAAAGTGTTGAGTGTGTCTGACGATGCCGCGCCTATTGAAAAGGTCGGACTGGTGTACCCCACTAGGGTCAGCATGGACCAGTCCAGCATCC
>DATHTZ010000221.1:0-15736 GCA_035462675.1 Nitrospiraceae bacterium
CCTGTGAGATGCGCTTCGAGAAGCATTTGACCCGTGAACTCCTGGCGTCGATGCGGGATGCAGGTTGCCTGAAGATTGTGTTCGGACTGGAGTCCTTCAATCAGCGCGTGATGGACTTCATGAAGAAGGGGATCAAGCAGGAATGGGTACGGCGGATTGCCGGCGATTGTGTCGATCTGGGAATCGCGGTGCATTGCTACATCATTGTAGGGTTTCCGACCGAGAAGGAAGAAGAAGCCAGGGAGACGATGAATTTCATCGTGGAGAACGAGCGGCTTCACGGATCGTACGGATTCTCTTGTCAACCTTGCCTCTTCGATTTGGAAAAAGAAGCGCCGATCATGAGCGACCCAGGTAGCTATGGAATCAGGCGGATTATGCGCCCGTCCGCAGAAGACTTGAGCCTGGGTTTCTTCTATGAAGTGTCGGAAGGCATGATGCCGGACGAAGCGGAGCGCCTCTATCAGCATGTCTACGAAAAGGTCAGCGAAGTCGTGTGCGAGTTGCCGTTCAATTACTCGATGGCCGATGGATTGCTGTATATCGCACGGGCCAAGGCGCAGGAAGTGCGCGAGCCGCAGCCGGCAGGGTCGTCGTGAGTGTCCCCTGCACGGCGTTGATCCCATCTCTTTCCGGTCGGTATAATTCACACTCGGCTCAAGGGTGTACGAAGTGATTGCCACAAATCCCACCATCGACCGGATCACGGGGAAGCTCAGCGATCAATCCCTGCTGTTTCGATACACGATCAAGCTTGTCCTCATCGTTTCCTTCTCGGAATTGGTCCTGTATCGGCTTGTGTCGCGGTTGGGGATGCATCTCAGCAAGCTGGCCCAGGAGCATGAATGGATTATCCCGACTTTCACGGCTCTGACCCAGATTGGGCAGTGGCTGCTCAATGTCGTGGCGATTCTGCTGTTTCTTGCCCTCAGTGTGGCCTCCGTCAATCGAGTGGCCAATCGTGGGTTTGTGGGATCGAATAGGATCGTGATTCCCTGTGTCGCGCTCCTGTTGCTCCTCACGGTGGGATTTTTGTTGGTCCCGCCCGCCTTTCTGGGGTCGGCTGTTTATAACCTCGTGGCACTGGTCGCGTTGATCTGTTTGATGGTGGAGTACCTCTCCACCCACACCGAATGGTCGCATCGCGCCATGGGGATTACCTATCTCTTAGGGGTCGGGGGCTGGTTGTATTATCAGATCATGTCCACCATCTATAGCTTTATCGGAACCGTGCACGCTCCGCCTTTCGTGTACGAGGCCCATCGCGGAGGTGAAGGGCTATTGGTTTTGTCCAGCATCCTGGTGATGTGGGCTTATGGACAGGGCGTCTCGTTTCGGACACGCAATCAGCGGCAACGCCGCCGCGCCATCTGGTTTTGGGCGACCTCCGTATCCGTGTTTACGGTGATGCTGTTCTTAGATTACCTGCTCCATCGGTATGATGCTGGGATGGCCAGTAACATTCGTAAGGCGGCAGACGGCATCGGGTGGATTTTTCAGTTCGGCATGGGCTACACGTTTTTTCTTCCGTTTGCGTTCTACCTGACAGGCTTGTTGTGCTGGTCGTACACGGTCATTAAGCTACTCAACATGGGGCGGCTTGCGGGGTACGGTCTTGGATTGATGTTTATTGCAGGCTATGCGCTCCTGTATTCGAATCTAACGCTTATGGTGGTCCTCGGCGCCATGCTTTTGACCATGGACCGGCAACGGCGTGATGCGACGGAATCGGCGCCGGCAACGAACACTCCCATGGTCGGCAGACCGGATTCATTGGCAGGCGGACATATTTAACAGACTTTTTTACTACAGGGAATCGTATGAACGAACCAACCGCCTCTGTTCCTGAACAAAGCCAGACCATCATCGATCCCGGCGATCAGCCGCTGAGCCCCGACGAAGAAATCGTTGAGATTGAAAAACTCTTGGCGACCGAGCCCGACGATTTTCAAGCCCGTTGCCGGTTAGGCGAACTGTATTTCAGCAAAGGCCGGATGGATGACGCGCTCGTCGAGGTCAAGAAGTCGATTGAGATGGCGGAGGGGCTCCGTGCTGAAATGAATCGGTCGCTCGCCATGTACTATTCCAATTTGGGCACGATCTACGCGACGAAGGCCATGACGGACGAAGCGGAAACTGAGTTCAAACATGCGCTCGACGTGTTCCCACACGACGTCTTGGCGCTCTTCAACCTTGGGCGGGTCTACGCCGATAAAAAGAAGTTTATGGAAGCCAAGGAGTATTACGAGCGTCTCGTGGAAATTACCCCGGACGATCCCATGACTTGGTACAATCTTGCCGGGGTCTATGTCGAACTCGATAATCCCCAGGTCTCGGACTACAATACCATTGACATGGCGATTCAATGCTATGTCCGTACGCTCGAATTGGATCCGAAGCATTTGGAGGGCAGCTTCAAGCTGATGGAGCTGGCGTTGAATCACAAGAAAACGGATCTCGCCATCAAGGTCATGGAAGAAGCCGTGGAGCAGAATCCCGAAGAACCGCTCGCCTACTACAACTTGATCAGTGTCTACGATAAGGCGAAGATGTTCGAGCAGGCTGAGCAGGCACGGAAGCGGTTGAGGGATCGTTTTTCCAAACGGGCGAAAGAGAGCAGCGCATCCTGATTACCCCATTCATACGGAGGAACACACCATGTTTGGGAGTCTTGGTTTTACAGAGTTGATCCTGATCCTCTTCATCGTGCTGGTCATCTTCGGCGCGGGAAAATTGCCGCAATTGGGAGAAGGGATCGGCAAGGCGATCAAGGGCTTTAAGAAGTCCGTGCATGAGGCGGACGCGATTGAAGCCGAAGCCCAAGCGGCCCAGCAAACGATGACCGCTGCTCCGCAGCAAACAATTTCTGAACCCACGGGGCAAGCACCGGCTTCCGTGGAGCAACCGGCTGCGCCGGCTCATTCAGCTTCACGCGGCTAATCAGCCGGAATAGGGTCCAGGCATATGGAAACCGAGCTTCAGCTTGCGATCGGCTATATCGAAACCTTTGCAGGTAACGGTAAGGCTCGGAGTACCGGCGATGGAAAACGGGCGGTCAAGTCCGGGATTCCACTGCCTCATCATGCTGCGCTCGACAAGGACGAGACCTGGTTCTACTTTGCCGAGTCCGGTTCCGATCGTATCCGGCGGGTCAACCTCCTGGAAGGTACTCTTCATAATTTCGCCGGTATCGGCGAAACGTGTTATAGCGGCGACGAAGGCCCCTGTGGGGAAGCCGGGCTCTATTTGCCGCTCGACGTCGCGTTCGACTCACGCAACGATCTCTATATCTGCGATTCCGGCAGCAACCGCATCCGGAAAGTGGACCATGAGACCGGCGTCATTACTACGATCATCGGCACTGGGCAGCATGGGTTCAACGGAGATGGTCCGGCCCTTGAAACCAATCTCACCTGGCCTGCCGCCATCGCGTTCGATCCCGACGATGTGATGTACATCGCCGACACCCAGGCGCATCGAATCCGTCGCTACGATCCTCTGACAGGCCTGGTAACGACCATAGCTGGGACGTGGGCGGCAGAGGATGAGGCCCGTGAGCAGCCGCTCGTGGCGCGGAACTTGGTGGTGCTCTCCGGGGATGCCATCGGCATCGATTTCAGCGACGACCATGGTTGGCTCATGCCGGTCTGTTCGGACGGACTGGACATGTCCATGTATCTTGACGATGGAAAGCCCGCCCTCGAAGCCCGGCTCTACGATGCTGTGGGGCTCACGGTGAATGGGAAAGGCGATATCATTTTTGTCGACAAGGGCAGCAACCGCGTTCGCAGCATCGATCGCCGCAGCGGTATTATCTCGACCGTGGCCGGTGTGTGCCGGTATGGTTATGACGGCGACGACAAGCCGGCGGTCAGAGCGATGCTCCATGCGCCGGAAGCCGTGGTGGCCGATCGGCAGGACAATCTCTACATCTCCGACACGATGAATCATCGTGTCCGAAAGGTAGACGCGACGACCGGCCTGATCACGACGGTGGCAGGCAACGGAGACAGCGGCTACGAAGACAAGAATATGGGGGGCTGCGGCGCCGCACGCTTCGTGGCGAAAGAATCGGCAGGGACTGTAAAACATGGAGATGGCCTCCTCGGAGTGGAGGCCGTCGTCAATTCTCCAGTTGGACTCTCACTGGACTCTCAGGGGTATCTCTACATCTGCGAACGTGGCGAAAACAAAATTCGCCGTGTGAAACTCTGGTAGCAATTCGCGTGCGGTTGGGTTGGTCCCGCTCGGGCTCTGTGGCAGTCTGAGCCCATCACGATATGCTCGCGCCGGTCACCCGAGGGATTTGCATAGTGCGCACGACGACAAAGATGTCTTCCCGCCCGGTCCTGCTCCTGTTCCTCTTCATTTTAGTTGTGGCCGGTGTCTTAGTCGGCTTCGGCGTGCCCCTCGTCAGTTCCGAGGGGATGATTATTCGCGCACGTCTCGTCGAGGGAGAACTACCGACGGAGCCCGAGGATGGTGTCTGGCGGAAGGTTTCGCCGATGACGCTTCCATTGAGCGGTCAAGTGATTACTAGGCCGGTCTGGCCGGAGCCGACCGCGCGTGCCTTGACGGTGCGGTCGCTCCACAACGGCACCGAAATCGCGTTTCTTCTTGAATGGCAGGACAACACGAAGAACGACCGGCTGACGCCGGGAACTTTTCGAGACGGCGTTGCGATCGGGCTGCCGCTCGGCGATGCCCCCGCGTTTTTCTGCATGGGCCAACTCGATCACTACATCAATATCTGGCATTGGAAGGCCGATTGGCAGAGCGATATTGATCGCCGGGCCGCGAAGGCTTCTGAGAAACCCCGCGACGGCGTACGGACGTTCGAAGTCATTCCACGCCGGGTCTCCTCGGTCGAGGACCTCATCGGCGGGGGTTTCAGTACTCTGACGACTAAAGAGAAGCAGGGCCGAGTTCAGGGGAAGGCTGCGTGGAAAGACGGAATATGGCGTGTTGTTATGCGGAGGCCCTTGGCGAGTGAAGAGCAGGAGAATGAAGCCAAGCTGATTCCAGGCCGGGTACAAACCGTGTCATTTGCCGTATGGAATGGTGAGAACAAAGAGCGGAACGGGCAGAAAGCTGTCGCGCCCTGGTTTCAGCTTATCATCGACCCAGTTGCGAAACTCTAAGCAGGATGCTGAAACAGTCCGCCAGCAGCGTTCTCGCATCGTTCAGACTCTCGACGTGCCCCCGAGGGTACGCTTAGGACCTTTACGCGCTGCGGCCTTGCCCGCGGAATGGCGCGTTTTGGCGCGCCGGGGTTGGGAGGGTGAGAAGGTCGCCTTTTTGAGCGTCCTGTGGGAGTATTTCCTCTAGAGAGGCATGGACGTTGGAAGTTGCTCGAATCGTTTCAGTCAGTGCTCACACAAAGGCCCTTCGAAGTGGAAGGGCTTTTTTCTTGTGGGTCTGCCTCTGTCTGGGATTTCTGAGCGGTCTCGATCTGGCGCCGGTGAATGCGGCGGATCAGTCGCCGATGACCGTGGAGGAAGCCACGCGATTGGGTGAAGAGTTCGGCGTGATCGTCGGAGACGTGGACGAGGACATCAAAAAAGAATTGAAACTCGAACGGGCACAGGGCGTCGCGGTATTCGAAGTGATCGGGAGTTCACGCGCCGACTTTGCCGGCATCAAGGTCCGATCTGTCATCAAGGAAATCGACAAGACCGAGATCAGAAGCATGCTTGATTTTGGCAGAGCGATCAAACGAGGGATGAAACAATGTAACTTCACCGTCGGCACATATGAGTCGGCCGACCCAGGCGATCCGGTCGGGTGGGGAGTCAATTTTCATTTCGTCGGATGTAAACGGGACTGAGGATGCTACGAGGCACACCGTACGCACAACGAATTGCAGCCGGCCTCTTCACCATATTCATTGTGTGTGTCATCGGCCTGTCTCATGGCCTCGCCATGGCACAGAAGGCAGAGTTTCAGGCTCCAGCCGACTGGGTCTCGGATATCGAAAAGATCTTCATTCGATCGGAAGACTGCAAACAATGCCATGATCGGCACTATGAGGAATGGAAAGGTGTGCGCGAACAGACGCCGGACCTCAAGACCTTCGGTCGGGTTGACGCGGCGCTGTTGCATGGTACGTCGTTGGAGTCGCCGGTTTTCCGTACGGTGCTGGGAGTCTGGATGCAGACCGATCCGACGGCCGACGAGCGCCGCCGTTGTCTCGCCTGTCATGTGCCGTCGACCACGGTGTTTCCTCAACATGTCGACAAAATTGTGGCACAGGTGCTGGCCGGTAGGCCTCAAGTGGAGGGCATCGGCTGTGCCTCCTGCCATCTGATCAAACAGGTCGAGCAGACATCCAATTCTCCGCCCTCGTTCAAGATTGAGCCGGGCAAAATGATCTATGGGCCCTATGCAAATCCGGAGGAGAACCTCGTTCATCCTGCAACGCAGTCAGAATTGTTCCGTGGCGCGAACTATTGCGCCTCCTGTCATTTTGATAAAGTAAAGGATGTGATGCAGAAAGATCTGGCCGGTGAAATCTTACAGGGGACGATTTGCCAAGATTGCCACATGGAGCCCTCGACCGGCAGTTCTACTTCGAAGCGTGGCGCCATGACCCGCGCGATCGGCCGGCACTGGTTCCGTGGGGTGGTGGTGTCCGGCACCATCCTCAAGAATCGAAATCTACAAGCTGAATGGATGCCCCGCGTAGATCTTGAGACCACTAAGTCTGCTTCTGCGGTGGAGGGGACGGCAATGGTGAGGATCGGCAGCCTCCCTCACAGCTTTCCCGACGGCGATCCGGTGCTCAAGCAGTTCTATCTGATCCTGACCGCCAAGGATGCGCAGGGCAAGGTGCTGAGGGAAGAGACCAAGCAGTTCGGCTTGCCCTACGACAAAATTCTCCGGGGCCCGATTCCCGATCCATTTATCAAGGGGGGCCATACGCGAAAAGTTCCCTTTTCCCTTGCGATTCCAACTGGATCGACTGCTGCGTCGATTGAAGCGGTGTTGAACTATGCGTTGATTCCGACACCTGAACCGGGGCTCAAGGAGAAATATCTCGCCACTTTGTCGACCGACAAAGAGCGGGAGAGCGCGAAACAGATTTTCGATGAGTATACGCAGCCTCGGCTCCTGACGTACCGGGCCAAAACACTTTAGCAGAATGCTGAAAAAGCCCGCCAGCTTCGTTCTCGACTCATCGAAGTCCTCAACGTACCCCCGAGGGTACGCCTCCGGTTTCGATTCGCCTGCGGCCTTGCTTGGGACAAGGCGCGTCCTTGGGTGAAGAGGCTGTCTTGGCAGACTCAGGGTGGGTGGGTGAAGTTAGCCGCTAGGGTAGGGTGGGTGAGAATGTAGGTCTTTTTGAGCATCCTGCTTGGTGTTCTTGATGCAGAAGGATAGGATGATGGTGCGAGATTCGACCATCTTGAAGATCGGAATCGCTGCGGTGATCGTGGTGGTTGCGTTGGTTTTCGCTCCTTGGCTCGACCGCGGCGTGTTCGCGCAAGAGCCAGCGATGTCGCAGAGCACCATCGAACAGGCTTTTCCGACTTCCAGCAAGTGCAAACGGTGCCATGAGCGTGTGTTTGAAGAGTGGGACACCTCTCCGCTCTCGCGCTCGATCCATTCCCCGGCCTTCCGTGCCTCGCTTGATGCCTTTTTGTCATCTCCGGCAGGGAAAGACAAAGCCCAGTGTTTTCGCTGCCATGCGCCGCACGTGCGCGAATTTTCCGATCACGTCCAGCTCTTTATCAATCAGGCCAAGGCTGGTGACCCGTCGCTGGATGGGGTGGCCTGTGCGCAATGCCATTTGATCAAGCAGGTCGATCGGACAAAACAGCCGCCCGAGCCCAAGTACGAACTCGAAAGCAAGACGATCTATGGCCCCTATAAGGATTCTGTTCAGAATCGGGCGCACCAGTCGATGGAGCTGGGGTTATTTCAAAAGTCCGATCTCTGCCTTAATTGCCATCAGTCGGTCCTCTCGGCTGCTAGCTTAGGCAAGGCCAACGATCTGCTGGGCAACTGGGATCAGAGCAAGGCGGTGAAGTCCGGCAAAGAGTGTCAGACCTGCCACATGCCGGAGCAGGTTGGCGAGTCGGCCAACGGGGAGAAGAAGCGGAAAACTGCTAACCATACCTTTCCAGGTCGTATCGGTAAGCTCCGTCAAGAAGCGGCCAAGCTGGACGTCAAAACGAAAATCGAGGGTGAGAAAACGATGATCACTGTGAAGGTGCAGAGTCTCGTTCCGCACAATCTGCCGACTACCCATCCGGCCTGGGCGACTGTGGTATTGGATCTGGATATCAAAGGGAAGAATTTGAAGACTGTGTATACCGACAAGCGCATCTATGGGCGAGTCTATCAGGATGCCAGTGGCCAAAAGACGAGCTTCGACTTTGAGGCGGTCAAAGTGATCGAAGATACGGTCTTGAAGCCGGAAGAAACGCGCGTCGAGACCTTTACTTTCCCCACGCCGAAAGATACCAAGACGTTTGATGTTGAGGCGACCCTCAACTACGCGCCTATCACAGGCCCTGCCCCATTCCTGCAACGTGTCGAAGCGGAATCCTCTAAAGGATCACAAGATCCGGTCTTCCAGCCGATCGAGATCGTCAAGTACGCGGAAAATGTCGCAGTCATCAAGTAATGTCTTTCGTTGATCGTGAAGTGCGATCACGCGATGCAGGGCTGGTTTCTGTTCAGAGCGAACGACGCTGGAAGGTTTTTTCAACACCCGCTACTCGGCGATGATGCTGGAGCCCGGTGACTTCATCTTAAAGATCTGAACAGCGTTGTACATGCCCTTGGCTGGGTGGTTGAGGATGAGGCGGGAATTGGTAATGTGGGTGTCGAGCAACTCGTATTGTCCACCGCTGAAATAGATGTCGCAGTCATCGATCGCACAGTTCTTGTAGACGTGGTTGTCAAGCGACAGCTTCGCTTTACTGAACTGCTGCCCCTCGATCAAAATATAATTCGGCGCCACGCCCACGGCCATTTCCTCCGCGGCGCACTATAGCAAGTCTCTTTTTGAACCGCAAACGAGGGCCCAACTAAGAAGCTGGTCTGATGAATTCGGCATCACAATTTTAGTGAGTGATCTTGCGGCTTATGAGATTCGAACACAATGTGTTCGAATCTCAGGGCATCGATCCATTGCCTTGGTGGAGATAAGAGGATGTCTATGCAGGAGTGTATATAGATACGGCTTAGTTGATTGTCCCCTACCGCGTGCGTCGAGGGAGTACAGTTTCATCGTGCGGCCTCCGTGAGCAGGAGGGAAGATCCAGACTACCCCTCGTCTCTTTTCATCTTGATCCCTTCCCGCCACCCGTATAGAATAACCCAACTTTTCGGGCAGTTAGCCTCGGCTGGATCTGCACCACCCTGCAGTTTCCCCCCCACACGTACTTTTGATGGGTTGAAGCCATAAGGAGCCGTGTGACATAAGAGCCCCTCACCTATTAAGAGGAGTGACCTGTGAGCGACTCAGTCATCATTACGTTTGCGTTGGTAGCGGCAGTGACCGGCATTGCCTATGGCCTGTACCTGGCCATGTGGGTGTTCAAGCTTGATGCCGGCAACCAGAAGATGCAGGATATTGCAAAGGCCATCCAGGAAGGCGCGAGCGCCTATTTGAACCGCCAATATAAGACCGTCGCCGTCGTTGCTGCTGTGTTATTCGCCTTATTGTGGGGGGCGGGGGCTGTCTCCGATAAGTTTGGCTTACTGACCGCAGTCGGATTTTTGATCGGTGCCGGCGCCTCGTCGTTGGCCGGGTATGTGGGTATGGTCATTGCGGTGCGGGCGAATGTCCGGACGGCCCAGGCTGCCCATAATGGGATGAATGCGGCGCTGACCGTAGCGTTCCGTGGCGGCGCGGTGACGGGGCTCTTGTTGATCGGCTTGGGCTTGTTGGCCATCACCATCTTTTACACGCTGGCTGCGCAGTTCGCGGGCCAGGAGAAAGCCATCCATGCCTTGCTGAGTCTTGGGTTCGGCGGCAGTTTGATCTCAGTATTTGCCCGTGTGGGTGGTGGTATCTATACAAAAGCGGCGGACGTCGGCGCAGACCTTGTTGGGAAAGTCGAAGCCGGGATTCCAGAGGATGATCCCCGCAACCCAGCTGTTATCGCGGATAACGTGGGTGACAATGTCGGCGACTGCGCCGGTATGGCCGCAGACCTCTTCGAGACCTACGCGGTGACGACGGTGGCGGCAATGGTCTTGGCCTTCACGCTGTTCAAGGGAGTCAGCGCTCCGATTCTGTATCCTCTCGCCCTCGGTGGCGTGACGATCTTCGCGACGATCATCGGTATTTTCTTCGTGAAGGTGGGCCAGAGCGGCGAGATCATGACGGCGCTCTACAAGGGCTTGTTTGTGGCGGGCGGCATTGCGGCGATTGCCTTTTATCCTGTGACGTCCACAATTATGGATGGTGTGGGCGGCGTGAGTGGGTTGAGTTATTACCTCGCGGCATTGATCGGCTTGGCCGTGACCCTCGCACTCGTCTTTATCACCGATTACTACACCTCCAAGAGTTATAAACCGGTGAAGGCCATTGCCAAAGCCAGTGAAACGGGCCATGCGACCAACATCATCGCTGGGTTGGCAGTTGGAATGGAGGCAACAGCCTGGCCGGTGGTGGTGATCGGGGCAGCGATTCTTGGGAGCTACTGGATCTGCGGCGGCGCGGCATCAGGCGGCTTATACGGCGTGGCCGTGGCGGCGGTGTCGATGTTGTCGATGGCAGGTATTGTGGTGGCGATCGATGCGTTCGGCCCGATCACAGACAACGCAGGCGGCATTGCGGAGATGGCTCACCTCGGCAAAGAGGTGAGGGACATCACCGACCCGTTGGATGCGGTCGGTAACACCACGAAGGCGGTCACCAAGGGCTATGCGATCGGATCGGCCGGTCTCGCGGCGGTGGTGTTGTTCGCCGAATATGCGCGCGAGGTGGCGAAAGGGGCTGGGTCGAGCACGTTCGACCTCTCCAATCCTTCCGTCCTGGTCGGACTCTTCTTGGGCGGTATGCTGCCCTTTATCTTCGGGGCCCTCTGCATGAAAGCGGTGGGGGAGGCAGCCGGTCTCGTGGTGGAAGAGGTGCGCAGGCAGTTCCGAACAATCAAAGGGATTATGGAGGGGACCGGCAAGCCGGAATACGGGACCTGTGTGGATATCGTGACGCAGGCGGCGATCAAGAAGATGATGGTGCCGGGATTGATTCCGGTCATCTCGCCGATTGTGGTCGGTGTGATCCTGGGGCCTCAAGCCTTGGGCGGCATGCTCGTCGGCAGTATTGTCACGGGTCTGTTCGTTGCGATCTCAATGACGAGCGGCGGTGGCGCCTGGGATAATGCCAAGAAGTATATTGAAGAGCAGGGCAAGAAGGGGACGGATACTCACAAGGCGGCGGTGACGGGTGACACGGTCGGCGATCCTTATAAGGATACGGCTGGCCCGGCGATCAATCCGATGATCAAGGTCATCAACATTGTGGCCCTCTTGATTGTCTCGCTGATCGTCAAATAGCGAGACGCGCGGTTCTCGTCGTTTGTCTCTCGTGGCTGTTGATCGTATAGGTTGTCTCGCGAGATACGCCTCACGAGCGACGTTTCACGATTGTTACCTCGGCTTGACGTCTGAAAGAGTCGTGCGGTAAGGTGATCGTACGGGATCACGCTGGTGGCTGATCCACGAGAGTTTCCCTGATGTCACGGGAGGTGCTCGGATGGAGAAACAAGAGCGTAAGCAAGAACCCAGGCGAGAGCCTCAGGGGAAGGAAGAGGTCAAGGCCAATCCGAAAGTCATCGAAGCCGGCAAGAAGATGAAAGAAGACATCGACAAGCTGGTCGATGAAATCGACGACGTGCTCGAAACGAACGCAGAAGAATTCGTCAAGAATTACGTGCAAAAGGGAGGGGAGTAGCGCCGGTCGTCAGGCGGACCTCCTCCCTTCTTTTTCTTCCTCCTCATCATACTCAGATAATCAGTGGCAGGCTTCCGTCCTTCACCGGTGTGGCTCCACGTTCTCCGGTTTGACAACCCAAGGCTGAGAGGCTAGTATCCCTTTAATTCTCAGATAGTTAGAACTTGGTCGAGACGAAGAATCATTCAAGAGGCCCTCATGAAGCCCAAGCTCTGGGTCTTCCGTGACGTCAATTTATCTCAGCGGGCTTCGTTAGCCCAGGCCCTCTCGATTTCTCATGCCACCGCGTCGTTGTTCCTGGCTCGTGGCGTGACCACGCCGGATGAAGCGACGACATGGATGTCGTTGCAGACACCACACGATCCATTTTTGATTCCCGACATGGACCAGGCGGTCGAACGATTGCATCGTGCCGTGACGACTCAAGAACCGATCTGTTTTTACGGCGACTATGATGTCGATGGGATTACAGCGACCAGCGTCTACCTGTCGTTCTTTGGAGGTTTGGGCGCACAGGTTCGTGCCTATGTGCCACATCGTCTACGCGAAGGCTATGGCCTCAACCTCGGCGCTGTGCAGCGCTTGCATGACGAGGGCATCTCGTTGTTGGTGACGTCCGATTGCGGCACGACCTCGCATAAAGAAATTGCATTGGCTGCCAGTCTCGGTATGGATGTGGTGGTGACGGACCATCACCAGACTGACGAGGACATGACGCCGGCTGTGGCGGTACTCAACCCTCATCGAGCCGACGCCCTCTATCCCTTTCGGGGGCTCTGTTCCGCAGCACTCGCCTATAAGGTGGCGCAGGCCTACCAGCTGCGCTACGGTGTCGCTGGGGTGCCGTTGGAGTCGTTGCTCGATCTCGTGGCGTTGGCGACGGTCGCCGACGTGGTCCCTTTGCACGATGAGAATCGGAGGTTTGTTCGTGAAGGACTGGCTCAGTTGTCGCGTGGCGCACGTTGCGGAGTTCAGGCGCTGAAGCAGGTGGCGGGGGTGACGCAGGATTGCACGGCGGAAACGATCGCCTTCAAGTTGGCGCCGCGTATCAATGCAGCAGGGCGACTGGACGATGCCATGTTGGGTGTGCGGTTGTTAACGACCTACAACCCGGCTGAGGCGCAGCGATTGGCAGACCGGCTTGAGCAGCTGAATCGGGAACGACAGCGCATCGAAGTGGATATCATGGCGGAGGCGCTGGCTTCGTTGAAGGATCAAGATGTGCCGCCCGCACTCGTACTGGCCTCTCGGCAGTGGCATCTGGGGGTTGTCGGCATTGTCGCGGCGCGCTTGGTCGATCGGTTTCAGCGCCCGGCCATTGTTATGGCCATTGATGAGCAGGGTATGGCCAAAGGTTCGGCACGTACGACCGGTGGATTCGACCTCTATCAAGGGTTGGCTTCCTGTCGGGAGCTGTTGGAGACTTTCGGTGGGCATCCGAGTGCCGCAGGGGTGACGATTCGCGAGTCTCGGATCGACGAGTTTCGCGCCAGATTCTCGGACGTGGTGATGAGGTGGACCAACGATGGCGTCAAGGTTCCAACGCTGAACGTCGATGCCGAAGTGCGCCTGGACGAAGTGAACCTGCAATTGATCCAGGAAATTGGCTCACTGCATCCTTTCGGCGAGGGCAATCCAGTTCCTACGTTTGCGGTGATCCATCTCGAAGTCATGGATGCACGTACCGTTGGCGAGAAGCATCTGAAAATGACTGTGCGGCAAGGAGCTTCGCTGCCGTTCGATAGTATCGGATTCGGGATGAAGTCGCTGCTGGATCGTGGCATTCCGTCCTGCGCTCCGGTCGATCTGGCCTTTACGCCGGAACTGAACCATTGGAACGGCCGTGATCGGATTCAGCTTCGCATTCGCGATGTCCGACCGAGCGTGAGTGAGTAAGTGAGTGCACCATGGTGTACCAAACCGTCACAGATCTCGACCAGCTGCTGGATCGGATCAGAAGCTATGCTGCCGATGCCGACCTTGGCCTCGTTCGCAAGGCTCATGAGTTTTCTGCGAAAGCGCATAAAGGGCAACTTCGCCGGTCCGGAGAACCCTACCTTCAACATCCCATCGCCGTCGCCGGAGTCCTGACATCGCTCAAAGCGGATGTCGTCGCCATCGTCGCCGCGCTGCTGCACGATACCCTGGAAGACACGGTCGCTAAGCCCGACGAACTCGAACGGGAGTTCGGGAAGGACGTCGTACATCTGGTCGACGGGGTAACTAAAATCGGGAAGATCACGTTTCGGAGCTACGAAGAAAAACAGGCGGAGAATTTCCGCAAGATGGTCCTGTCGATGGCGGATGATATTCGGGTCGTCCTCATCAAGCTCGCCGACCGGCTGCACAACATGCGCACCTTGGAACATCTCAGTGCGGCCAAGCGGCAGGAGATCGCCCAAGAAACGTTGGAGATCTATGCGCCGTTGGCGAACCGCCTGGGAATCGGGTGGATCAAGAATGAGCTGGAAGACCTGTGTCTTAAGCACCTCAAGCCGGAGGTGTATGAAACATTGCGTGTTCGTGTGGCGAAACGGGACGAGGATCGTCAGCAGTACATCGATGAAGTCAGCCAGCTTGTGAAGAAGGCCATGCAGGAGAACGGATTGGCTGGACAAGTCTATGGTCGGCCCAAACATCTCTACGGCATTTACCAAAAGATGAATAAGCAGTCGATTACCTTCGAAGAGGTCTATGACCTAACGGCGCTACGGATCGTGACCGATACCAAGATGAACTGCTATGCCGTGCTCGGGGTGATTCACTCAGTCTGGCGGCCCGTGCCCGGGCGCTTCAAGGACTACATCGCGATTCCAAAGTCCAATCTCTATCAGTCTCTGCATACGACGGTCGTGGGCCCGAAGGGAGAGCATGTCGAATTCCAAATCCGCACAGAGGAGATGCATCGTATCGCCGAGCACGGCATTGCCGCGCATTGGAAGTATAAAGAACAGGGACACGTTGCAGATCGTGACAGCAAGGCATTTGGCTGGCTCCACCAGTTCGTCGAGTGGCATGAAGATTTGGCGGATAACCGGCAATTCATGGACTCAGTGAAGCTCGATCTCTTCCACGATGTGGTCTATGTGTTCACTCCCAAAGGGATTGTGAAGGAGCTGCCAAGAGGATCGACACCGGTCGATTTTGCCTTTGCGATTCATACCCAGGTCGGGGACCATTGTGTCGGGGCCAAGGTGGACGGGAAGATTGTGCCGCTCAAGTATCAATTGGCCAGCGGAGATACGGTTGAAATTCTGACGTCTCCCACGCAGTCGCCACACAAGGACTGGTTGAAGTTTGTCCGCACCTCGCGCGCGAAGACCAAGATCAAACACTGGATCAAGCTCGAAGAGCAGAAGCGGAGTATCGAGATCGGCCGTCGTTTACTGGAGTCGGAGTTCCGCCGTCAGGGGATGGCGCCGGCCCGGATGTTCAAATCGGCGGAGCTCTTGGATGCCGCTCGTCAGTCGGGATTCGACAGCACCGATGAATTGGCTGCGGCAGTAGGATTTGGCCGCGTGGCGACATCGCAGGTCATCGGCAAACTCACGGCTCCGTCATCCGAAGCGTCGGCGCCGGAACGTCCTGCCCCCCGTAAAGCGGTAAGTGGAAGGAGCGACGGCACCGGTGTACAGGTGAAAGGGTCTCGGGATCTGCTGATGCAGCTCTCGCGTTGTTGTCATCCCGTGCCCGGCGACCGTATCCTCGGGTACATTACTCGTGGCCGTGGGCTGACGATCCATGCTGTCGATTGCCCGAACCTTGAGGCGCTGGATTACGACAAGGAACGGTTGGTGGAAGTGGAGTGGGATGCTGCTACAC
>DATHTZ010000222.1:0-2049 GCA_035462675.1 Nitrospiraceae bacterium
GTCAGGCAAAGCAGCGAGAGGACTGGCAGGAGTATGGCATCCGGTGGGAATTGGAGTTGAAAAAGGACCGCGCTCAGGCCTGTGGACAGGTCTTGTCTTACCTGGAGGAAACCGACTGGTTAGAATACATGGTCGGGGTCCTGCGCGGCTATGTGGATTTCCGAGACACCACCCGCGACGAGGAGGACGAGTTTCGGTATCGAGCTCCGCTGCTGGACTGGTGGTCGCAGCTCACCGAGGGCTTTAAGAAAGGCCGTCTTGTTGTCGGGAAGGAGGCTCAGACCTTACTCAAAGTGAAGCGCTGGGTGCGGGAGTCCGTAGCCCCGATGTTGGCCGTCATTTGTGCGGCAGATCCTGGGGGACATGCCTGGTTGGACCAACAAATCATCGCGGGCAAGAAACGCTGGAAGGCGGAGCATTGGCGTCTGGTCGAGACGAGCAACGCTTCAGGGCTAGACAATAACGCCGGCGGACACGCGGGCGCACCGTTTCAGGGGGGTGAGGGGGTGTCGTAAGACTCCCCCTACTGGATGTTATGCTCCTGACGGTCAAAGAGCTCTCGGCTAGGCTGAACATCAAGCCCTCCACACTGTATCTCTGGGCTTCTCAAGGCAAGATTCCGAGTATCAAGATTCATGGGCTGATCCGGTTCGATCTGGACACCATTATCGCCTGGCTGCATTCATTCGAGCCACGCCAGATCACAACGCTCCCACCGTGGACCCGCCAGCCTCATCTCGACGTAAACCGAGTCATTGAAGCGGCGAAACGCGAGGTCTATACTCCCGGCCACGGGGAAACCATAACACCGAGTCCCACTGGAAAGGAGTGAGCGAATGGGACTTGTGAAGAGATGCAATATGTGGTGGATGTCGTTTACGTATCAAGGCCAACAAGTGAGGCGGTCTACGGGGACGGCTGATAAACGGTTGGCTGAGGCGATCTTAGGCAAGGTGAAGGTCCAGATTATCGAAGGGCGATTCTTCGAGAAATCCGAGCCCCAACAGCGGACGTTGAAAGAACTGATGGATCGGTACGCCAGCGAACATGCCGCGAGACGGGCCAATCATCGGCGGGAACTCACCAGCATCAAGAACCTGAACACCTTTTTTGGGAATCCGACGCTGGATCACATCACGCCGAAGCGTATTGTCACCTACAAGAACCGACGGTATGTCGATGGGGTCAAGCCTGCGACGATCAATCGGGAACTCGCAACGTTGAAAAAAGCGTTCAATCTGGCCCGTCGAGAGTGGGAATGGTGTACCGATAACCCCGTCTGCCGCGTGTCCATGGAGAAGGAAAACAATACGCGCGATCGATGGTTGAACGTTGAGGAGGAGCAGCGGCTTCTCGCTACGGCCACTCCGTGGCTGCGGGAGCTCATGGTCTTCGCCATCTATACCGGGATGCGCATGGGTGAAATCCTGGAGTTGACCTGGGCTGGGGTCGATCTCTTTCGTCGAACGGTCACCGTCTTTCGATCAAAGAACGGAGAACGACGGACGATCCCGGTCAACACCACCGTGCTTGACCTCGTGAAACGTAAATACGCGGCGAGACCGAAAACGACGGATCTCGTGTTCCACAGCGAACGTTGTACTGCCCTTGATGGGAGCAACATCCGGCGAGCGCTGACCACGGCGCTCGATCGCGCGAAGATCCACGATCTCCATTTCCACGATCTTCGCCATACGTTCGCCACACGGATGGTGCAAGCCGGGATAGACCTGTATAAAGTTCAACGGCTCCTGGGGCATAAGTCACCCATCATGACGCAGCGCTATGCCCATCACTATCCGGAAAGTCTTCGGGAAGGGGTGGATGCGTTGGAGGCAGGACGGTCGTTTAGCACAAATTTAGCACAGGTCCAGGTTTTATCTGGCGGGGCTTCTCTAACCTTTTGAAAAAATGGAGCCGGCGATCCGGATTGAACGGACGACCTGCGGTTTACGAAACCGCTGCTCTACCAACTGAGCTACGCCGGCTCTCACGCGAAACATCACAATTTACACGGGTTTTTTCTCAGCCTCAAGGGATATTTCCTGT
>DATHTZ010000223.1:0-9014 GCA_035462675.1 Nitrospiraceae bacterium
GTTCCTCACCTGAACACATCTCTAAAGTGAGTTCATCGTGATTGCGGAGGAACAAACACCACTGACATTCCTCGGGGATCGCCGGCGTGTGCGTGAACATGTCGACGATCGGATGCCAATCCTCGCTGCGAACGCCCATGAACAGCCTCGGCATCAACGGAAAATGAAATGCCATATGACATTCATTGCTGTCGCCGAAATAGGGGCGGACATCGGCGGGCCATTGGTTCGCTTCTGCTAATAGAATCCGTCCCTGGTAGCGCTGATCGATCCACTTTCGAATTTCCTTCAAATACTCATGCGTCTCCGGTAGGTTCTCGCACATCGTGCCCTCGCGCTCGATCAAATACGGCACGGCATCACACCGGAACCCATCCAGCCCCTGATCCAGCCAAAAAGCCATCACCTCAAGCATGGCCTTGCGCAGTTCAGGATTGTCATAGTTGAGGTCCGGCTGGTGGCTGAAGAACCGATGCCAATAGTACTGCTTCGCGACGGGGTCCCAGGTCCAATTGGACCGCTCTGTATCGATAAAAATGATTCGGGCCTTCCCATATATTTTCTCACTGTCGCTCCAGACGTAAAAATCTCGCAGGGATGACCGGGAAGATTGTCTGGCCTCTTGAAACCACGCATGCTGATCTGACGTGTGGTTGAGCACGAGATCTGCGATGACACGAATCCCTCTCTTATGCGCTTCCTGAAGAAAGGTTCGGAGGTCTTCGAGTGAACCGTAATCTGGAAACACACCGCGATAGTCCGAGACATCATAGCCATCATCCCTCAACGGAGAGGGGAAAAACGGCAATAACCAGATGCAAGTGATCCCTAACCACTCAAGATAGTCGAGCTTCTGGATGAGGCCGCGGAAGTCTCCGATACCGTCGTCGTTGCTGTCGCAAAAAGCTTTGACGTGCAGCTCATAAAACACGGCGTCTTTAAACCACAGCGGGTCCATAGTGGACACAGTAGTTATCCTCGCTCCTACTAGTCGGATCTCTTCCCGAGAAACTCATCACAGACTGTTAAGAGCGCAGATCTGTGGCGCTCAAGACTCCCTCGATAGGGATTAATGGCGCGAAATTTCCTGGCCAGCTCCGGCATTTCCAGGCCTTCTTCGATCCAGGCTGAAAAGTCGCTCTCCTGCTTGCCAAGACGATGACGGGCTTCGAACATATGATAATAGATCGCACTCGCATCCACCTCAGATAACGCATTGCGAAATTCATGCAACGTCCATGCTTCCAGTCCGGTAGAAACCTCCAGAATCCTGGACTGGTTGAAACTAAACGGCTTACCGAAGATCACCCGAGGCACAATCGGGGTGCGTGATAAATGATCGTCGATGACTGAAATAAGCTCTTCCCTCAATAGCTCAAGGCCTTGAAATTCGAAGGGGTCAATGACTGCGAGACGTTCGCCGAGGACATGATCTCGGACTTCCATTGCCACCCATTGGGCAAAATCATTTGGATACAGCTGTTCAACGTGACTATGTCGTAAGAAAAAGGTGTGCGTATGATAGTAGATTGAGTCGAGCGGGACCTCTTCGAGCAATTCCACCAACCTCTTTTCATCATCCGCTTCCTTCCCCAAGCTCTCTCGCAGTTCGCTTGACCCGGTAAAACAAAATGGCTTGTCAGCTTTGCGCACGTCTCTCCTCCCTGCAGTTCCAATCATGACCCCAATTGTGTTCTCTATGTCTCGCCATCCTACCATCCAACCGGTGACTATGGGAGATTGTTTGGGTGTGCCGTTTCAACATCCAGGTGCACCAGGTGAATGATGACGTAGTTGCGTAGAGATTTCCAGGGGCGAGGAGAAGTTGAGACCTATTCTGGGGCTCGCGTTCATTCGTTGATGCCCCGTGGCAACACAGTCAGCCCCACATAGACGATCTCAACCAAGAGCTGTTTCCACATGTCGCCAGAATACGCGCGTCGGAGGCGTCCGGCAATTTGTTCAAGAAAACAGCCCTCAGAAAGCTGGTCATCACATACGGCCTCAGCCGAGGGGACAAGAGCTGCGTAGTCGATGAAGCTGGACAAACCGTGGGAGTGATACATGAGTAGGCATACGTGATCGAGCGCGCAAGCAGACACGGGTCGTGCGGCGAATCGGTGTTGAATGAGCCGGCGGAGGCCAAGGAGGATACGTACTTTACACCGGTCTGTGGCTCAGAGGAGGGGGTGCTGGAGCACATCGCCGAAGACCACTAGCAAGAGAGCCTGGATGGCTACTACACAGGATTCCCACAGAAGCAACTCACTGGCATCGAAGCAGTGGAGGCCAACGGATGGAGGCCCGATGTTCAGGTGACGCAAGCACAGTTGCCTGAGACGGACGAGAATATCGCCTTCGACCGCTCCAGCATGCTGACGACTTGCCTATGCTCAGGTCATCCGCTCGAGCAGTGCGACCGGGCAGGAACCAAAAATTTCAGCCAAACGGAGGCTCTGTTTGCCTTCAGTCTCGGTCGAGGAAAGAATTTCTCCTGTTAATAGGTTCTGATAACAGGAGGCCGGTCTCCAGGAAGGCACGATCACCCACGTGTCCTCCCATACACGTGGATCGAAAGGAAACATGTCGGTCTCTTGGCACAGTCCTCTGACCAGAACCGGAATGATCGCGACCACAGCTCGATCTTCATGAATCCTGGCAAACGCGCATACATGCTTCTTCTTCGTTCCTTCGACCTTTAGCGGAATATATTCTCCGCTTAGGAACAAAGAAGCATGCGCGCGACGAAAGTGTAGGCCGACCATCGTGATGTACAGCTTAATCCGCCCGTCTGGAACTGTTGCGAACAATTCTTTAACGAACTGACGCTGATCGGATCCTTGTATTCCTCGGATGGACTGAAGGTCCGCCATGAAGCCGGTTCGCAGCTCATAGTCGACCGGACGACGGTTGTCCGGATCGACCAGACTGAAATCCCAAAGTTCAGTGCCCTGATAAAAATCCGGGATGCCGGGCGCCGCAATTTTCATGATGACCTGCGAGAGTGAGTTATACACACCATGGCGCGCGATCTCTCGTTGAAAGGGAAGAAAATCTTCCAAGAACGGATTGGGCGCAGAGCGCGCGAGAATATGTTCAATGAAATCACGCACAGCTTGGTCATACGCATGATTCGGATTGACCCAGCTCGTGTGGATCTTGGCCTCCTTCAAGGCTTTTGCCATATAAGCCTGGATTCGGTCACTAAAGCTTCTTTGCCCCTCATCATCCAGCGTATGAAACGGCCAGGCGCCGATCAACGTTTGATAGAGCAAGTATTCCTCGTTGCGGTCAGGAGCGAGCGTTCCGTCCACTTCGGTTTTGTACCCTTCGTTGAGTTGGCTCCATCGTAGGATGCGGGTTTTCCAGACCTGCGGGATTTCCGAAAGGACACTGATCCTAGCCCGCACGTCTTCGCTACGTTTCGTGTCATGGGTCGAAGTGGCACTGATGCTTGCCGGCCAATGAGCCCGACGCTGGCGCATGCGTTCGTGGAAGGTGTAAACCGAAATCCCAAATTGCAACGGATCGCCGCCGACCTCGTTCAGTGACGCGAGCCGGTTATACACATAGAAGGCCGTGTCTTCGGCCCCCTTTGCCATGACCGTGCCCGTGATCTGCTGAAATTTCATCGCGAACCTGAGCTGATCACGGCGCTCCCGTTCGTGGCGACAGCTGGCCTGCTTGAGCAGAATATCCTGGACAAAGTCGAATACGAGACCGCTTAACGCAGGATTCTTGCGTTTGGCCCTGGAGACTGCCAGCCGGATGTAGGACCGATCCCGATCAATCACAGGTTCCTCGTCCGGAGTCACATACGTCCGGTAGACAGGAAAACAGGCGATAATCTCCCGAATGGCGTGAATCAGGCTGTTCAGCGTGAAGTCCCTGAACCGTCGATTCATTTCGGAGAGATGATTGAGCTGATATCCAAGCACGTTGATCTCGCTCGACATGGATGCTCGCATAATCAGCTGCTTACTTTCATAGGCACAGTCTTCAAAGGAAAAATGATTACCGATAAAACGGGCATAGAGCCTGTCAAAAGCCTGTTCATATGAGCCATCCACGAACAACCCATTGACCAAGGTGAGGAAGTCGTACCCTGTCGTACCATAAACAGGCCATTGAACAGGCAGCGTCTCTTCCCTAGAAAGGATTTTTTCGACGACAAGAAAGAGCGGCCGCTCGGTCTCCACGGCGCAGGGAGCGAGTTCAGTTTTGGCCCAGGTCTGTAATTGCCAAAGGTAGCTGCTGGGATCGTACAAGCCGTCAACATGGTCGATACGCAATCCGGTGACCACTCCTTTCTTCAAGAGCTGAAGAATGAGTTGGTGAGAGGAGCGGAACACAGCAGGATCTTCCATGCGAATGGCTGCCAGTTCATTGATGTCGAAAAAACGTCGGTAGTTGATTTCTTCGGAGGCAACCCGCCAATAGGCAAGCCGATACACTTGGTAGCTCAGGAGTTGATCCAGCAGATCAAAGCTTTTCGAGTCCCCCTTCGTCCCGTTATAGATGGCGACATTTTCTTGGACAAACGTCTGCACAGTTTGGCTCTCATCCATGATGCGTGATAGTCGCCGCCTGATGATCTCCTTCTCTCGATAGCGCTCTGCGACCTGGGCAGGTTCCAACTCGCTGCGAGCGGGCAGGTGTCGCAGAGAGGTCAGGATACTCTGAAGTTCCTGCACATGCGGATCATCCGACTGCGCCCGGCTGATCAACTCATCCAACCGAAGGGCTAGGATCATCGCTGAGTGCTTTGGATCAACGGGAAGCTGGTGATCGAAGTAACGAATGAAGAACCGTCCTTCGTGGTATTCCAGAATGATCTCTTGGTTCTCCACGACGTTTCCGTACTGCTCACCCAGAATGGGCAGGAGCACTTTCCCTTCTAGTTCAGCCTTGACAGGGCGCCAATCGATATCGAAGAACGACGCGTAATGAGCGCTAGGGCCGTTCTCCAAGACGTCCTGCCACCACGCATTGCACGATTTTG
This sequence comes from Nitrospiraceae bacterium, assembly GCA_035462675.1. Classification (GTDB taxonomy): domain Bacteria; phylum Nitrospirota; class Nitrospiria; order Nitrospirales; family Nitrospiraceae; genus Palsa-1315. The sequence goes on from DATHTZ010000223.1 coordinate 5,003, forward strand.
CGATGCCCATATGATTCGGCACTACATCAAGAATCTGTCCCATTCCATGTTGCGCGAGCGAGTCAGCGAAGATTCGAAAGTCATGTTCAGTCCCGAGGTCGGGGTTCAACATAGTCGGATCGACAATGTCATAGCCGTGCGGACTCCCAGGCACCGCCATTAAGTAGGACGATGCATAACAGTCCGTAATGCCCAGAGCGTGAAGATACGGCACAATCCGAGCAGCATCGACAAATCTAAAGTTACGATTGAACTGAACCCTATAAGTTGCTGTTCGACCAGTTAAATGAGAGACATGGACATTCATTAGATTCTCGGGCAGTCTCGGGTTGTTTGGAAGCGCTCTCCTAGAGCGTTTTCAGATGGAGTTCCGGCGTCCTAGGTCTACCTACATTGTCAGCCACGTCAGGCAAAGTGAACCACTCCGTGGAGGTCACAGTCAAGTACGCCCATCACCTCGACCACAAGCGTGGGTCAATCGAGAGGTTGCCGAAAAGAGTGTAGCAGGTAGAATGGAGGAGAAAAAGTTCCGGAAGGCTGCGTGCGACAGTTCGCAACAATCTCCCAAGTGGTCTTTGACGATCAACCCACCTCGCTCATACGTCCTGACTGAGTGAGGTGGCACTTGGTACATGATTAGATTGACGGGATGCATTCCAGATAAACCGCTACGCCGTGAGCCGGCATGGAAATAGTTTGTTCCATTTCTCCGATAACCACTGTGGCAGGAAAATGGTTGAGGTCAGATCCTCCGAATTCGATGTCCAACGAGCTCACCATCAGCTCCCAAGTTCCAAGAGGTTTTTGCAACGTGACTGAAACCTGTTCTCGGTTAAAGCCAAGGATCACAAGGGCTGCCCGTGGCCCCAGACCCCGGCGAAGGAGAAACAATACCTGTTTCGTTTCCTCAACCCATACAAGATGATCATGTTGGCCCGGCTGAGCTGATCCCAGCGCCGGCACGGATTTTCGGAGAGTGATGAGTCGCTGGTACCAGTGAAGGAGCCGAGCGCAGTCATCCTGTGTCTGGGGTCCTGGATGTACCCGTGAACGTTCGAATGTGGAAGGATCCTGTGGGTCCTGCACCTCGCCCTCCCAAGCAAACGACGCGAATTCGGCTCGTCGCCCCTTCCGGACTGCTTCAACTAGGGCTGGGTCTCCGTGGTCGATAAAATATTGAAATGGAGATGTCTCTCCGTACTCTTCACCCATGAACAGCAGCGGAATGTTCGGCGCCAAGAGATAGGCAGCAGCTGCCACTTTCAGCGCTTCACGCGAAACTAAGCTACTGAGTCGTTCTCCCCTTGCGCGGTTTCCGACTTGATCATGGTTTTGCGAGTAGATGATAAACTGGGAAAGAGGGCGAGAAATTGACGAACTCCCATGGCGGCGGCGACGAAAACAGGATCGCTGCCCAGAATAGACAAAGCCTTCCTTCAGTGCCGTAGCCACTTGGTCAAGCCGTCCGAAATCCTCATAATAACCTCTCTGCTCACCTGTTAACACCGTGTGCAGGGCATGGTGAAAGTCGTCGTTCCACTGACCATCCAAGCCATAGCCGCCTTCGGTAGTCGGAGCAATAACTCGTACATCGTTCAGGTCACTCTCAGCAATCACATGAATGAGCCTGCCCAACCGCTCGGCTTGATCGTGCACCGCGTCGGTCAGTTCACGCAAAATGTGACGAGGACTGCAGTCGAAGATGCCATGGATGGCGTCTAACCGCAGGGCGTCAATGTGAAACTCCGTCACCCAATAGAGCGCATTATTGATAAAATATGCGCGGACTTCATCGCTGCCAGGCCCGTCGTAGTTGATCGCGCATCCCCAAGGTGTTCGGTATCGGTCCGTGAAGTAGGGGCCGAAGTCACCAAGATAATTTCCCTCCGGTCCGAGGTGGTTATACACGACATCCAGCACGACGGCGATGCCCCTTTCATGGCAGGCGTTGACGAAGGCACGAAGACCGTCAGGTCCGCCATAAGAGGATTGGACTGCAAAGGGAGACACGCCGTCGTATCCCCAATTGCGCACGCCGGGAAATTGGGCGACCGGCATGAGTTCGATTGCCATGATGCCGACGTCATTCTTCAAGTAATCGAGCAATGGAATGATGGCTTGAAATGTTCCCTCTGGGGTAAACGTACCGACATGTAGTTCGTAGATGATGAAGTGTTGAATAGGAATTCCCGCCCAGCGGTCATCGGACCACCGGAATGTATGAGGATCGATGACCGCAGAGGGTCCATGCACGCCATCGGGTTGGAAACGGGATGCCGGGTCCGGGCGTGACTTCTGCCCATCCAACACATAGCGATATCGCGCGCCTGGATTGATTCCACACACCGTCGCCTCAAAGTATCCACGCTCGCAAGGGTTCATTTGAACAAGTGGGTCTCTCGGTAACTGCGATGGCTCGACAAGATCGACCGCTACCCGTTTGGCATACGGAGCCCACACGCGAAAGTGAACCGTGGATGAACCGCTAGGCCACGCGCCCAGGTCCAATTGCCACCCTTCTCTTGTCACCATTTCTATCCCAACAGACATACCGCTTGACCTCAGTTTGCCACAGTGTTCGCCGCTATGCCAGGGAACGTCGCCCCCACCGGCTCAAGTTTGCACAAGCACGCGTATCAATCCACTCCTCAATAAGTGCGCTATTCGCAGAGGCGGAAGGAAGAGGGATGAGGGTATTGCCTGATCGTCCTTATACGCTCGAGCGGGATGGGATGGTGAGGGTCTTAACTTTGCGCTGTTTTCCGAAAACGCCATAGCAGTGGAACTCTGCCTCTTTGATCAGTCGGACCAAACGAAAGAATCCCATCAGATCAGGATTAAGGAACGAACCGACCAGGTCTGGGGTGCTTACCTACCAGAGGTTCGACCTCGACACATGTACGGGTATCCGGCCCACAGCTCCTATGACCCCACTGACGGACACCGGTTCAACCCATCAAAGCTGTCCCATACACAAAGGCGCTGAGTAGAACCGTCAAGCAGTCTGATGCCATGTTCGCGTATCCAATTAGAGATCCTAGAGCCCATCTGGTTCGTTACGCACAGACTATAGTCTCGCTCAAGATTTTTCAGCGTCAACCAGCCGGCTATCTGCATTCCACCTGATGCGGCCACCTCCCTCGCTGCAATGGCCACCATCCTCTTGGAGATAGCCACTAAGTCAATGGCCGTCATCAACTCGATAATCGCTGTCTATCCATGCCGATAGCCTTGTCTACTTCCATCAATCCTCTTCCGGATTTATGATATGGAGACCCGCCGAACGACAGGCCGTCAACAATTGTGTGTCGGCACTGACAACGGTCAGCCGCAAAGGTTTCAGTTCCAACGCCAACGCCAAATGTAAGATCTGCGGTGATCGGAGCACAGGATACTCCAGCGCAAGTTCTTTGGTTGCTAAGTACGTCTGCATCGTCGGGGCAATGAACTTGTAGAGGCCTTCCTGAGACTCTTTCTCGAACTTATGGATCACCGAGTAGCAATCGTCACGGGTGATCTCTCCCTGGTGAGATCGATTCGCAAGCACTGTATAAAAATCCGTCACGGACCACGTCGGCAGAATCGCCACTTTACCCCGCTTCACCATAAGCCTACCGATGATGCGTGTGCCGCGCTCCATGCTGTACCGTTTCACCAGAGCTGTTGAGTCAAAATAGTAGTATGGCATGCGATCACACTCTCCCCTTCAGAATGATGGCGGCCAAGGGGCCCGACAGTTTCGAGAGCCGATCTTGGAGTTCATCCAGTGGTAGCTCGTCATACCCCTCCTTACGGAACTTATCGGTGAGATTGCCCAGGTTGAACGACGCCGTGTCGTTCTTGAGCCGCTCACCCAGCCGGCGTTTTGCCAAGCGACTGGGAATACGCTGTGGTGTGACTGTCAACCCGCGGCCACGGCTGCGTGGTGCACGTGTTGATGTGTGTCCTGCTTCCAGCTTCGATTTGGCCATATTCTCCCTCTCTCTCTGAATTAGTGAGGTGCTGACGCCGG
>DATHTZ010000224.1:0-2578 GCA_035462675.1 Nitrospiraceae bacterium
CGTCACTACAACACACAACCCAAACCCGTGAAGTGGACGTACTTCGATCCATCGCGACGAATTACGCCCGAATCAATTGTTACAGTCCACTAGTACTCTGCAATGGATTAGACGATGACGAAAGAATAGGTCCTGGATTTCCGAGTCGTGGGGAGATGCCAGAAGAGTGCACTGGCTTTTGCCGGAGCGAAAATCTTGTTTGATGCAGAGGGTGCGATGAAAAAAATGTTGAGAGTCAATGTGGCCATCACCGAGCGGGAACAGGCCGAAGAGGCGTTGCGCCGCGCCGTGCAGTTTGATGAAGCGGTGATGCTGAACATGAGCGAAGGCCTCTACACTGTGGATACGCAAGGCTTGGTCACTTTCATGAACCCGTCCGCAGAGCGTTCGCTCGGCTGGCGATTGGATGAATTGCGCGGGCGCAAGATGCACGATCTGATCCATCACACACACCGCGATGGCACACCATTTCTCGCAGCAGATTGTGCCGGGTTAAGAGTTCTGCGGGAAGGCAAGGTCTTAACGGATCATGAAGATGTATTTATCCGCAAGGATGGCACCTTCTTCGATGTGAGCTATAGTGCGTCGACCCTTCGTGAGGGCGACGACATTACTGGACTGGTCGTCGTGTTTCGGGACATCACCGATCGAAAATACGCAGAAGAAGCGTTACGCGCCAGTGAAGAGCGGTGGCAGCTGGCTGTGACTGGGTCGACCGATGGCATGTGGGACTGGGATATACAGCGGCAGAAGGTCTTCCTCTCATCTCGTTGGAAGGAGTTGCGGGGCTATGGGGAGGAGGAAATCGGGACCGATGAAACAGAGTGGAGCTCCCGTATACACCCTGATGACTTCCACATGGTCATGTCCACGGTCAAGAGCTACCTCGAGAAAAAAACACCGGCCTATGCGTGTGAGTATCGTGCCGCATGTAAGAACGGCACCTTTCTCTGGATCATTGATCGGGGCATGGCCGTGTGGGATAAGCAAGGAATCGCCATCAGAATGATCGGGTCAGAAACGGATATGACCGACCGCAAGCGCGCGCAAGACGCGTTGCGCGAGAGCGAGGGACGGTTTCGAAGAATGGCGGATACGGCACCGGTACTAATATGGCTGTCCGATACAAACAAGCTGTGCACCTGGTTCAATAAGCCCTGGCTGAATTTTACGGGCCGGACGATGCAGCAGGAACTGGGAAACGGTTGGGCAGACGGCGTCCACCAAGACGATTTCGATCAGTGCCTGACGAATTACACGACCGCTTTTGAGCGTCGTCACCCATTTACGATGGAATACCGACTACGGCGCTATGACGGCGAATACCGGTGGATACTGGACAATGGGATCCCATGCTTTTCAGAGGAGGCAACGTTCACCGGGTACATCGGGTCTTGTATTGACATTACTGAGCGGAAACGCGCGGAGGATGCACAACGGGAAAACGAGCAGCGGTTACAGTTCCAGTCCATTCAATTGGAACAATTGGTCGAGGAGCGTACTGCAGAGCTACAACAGTCGCAAGTTCGGTTGCGTGCCCTAGCGACCGACCTCACTCTGACCGAGCAACGGGAACGTAAGCGCCTGGCCACCGAATTGCACGATCACTTAGCGCAGCTGTTGGCGTTAAGTCATCTTAAGCTGGGACAAGCAAAGCAAGTGGCCGGCGGGGCTCCGCAATGTGTCAATCTTATCGCTCAAACGGAAGACATCCTCAGCAGATCGTTGACTTATACGCGAACCCTGGTAGCAGATCTCTGTCCTCCGGTGTTGCATGAGTTCGGTTTACAGGCGGCGCTCAGATGGCTGGGAGAACAAATGCGCAGGGAAAATATCTTGGTTGCGATGGATCTCTGCGAGGACGACGACTTGAAGCTTCCGGAAGATTGGGCCGTGTTGCTCTTTGAATCGGTCCGCGAGTTATTGAGAAACGCCGCAAAACACGCAGCAACCGACGCAGCATTCGTCCGACTCTACTGTGCAACGGGAGCCCTCCACATTAAGATCCGGGACGAGGGTGCGGGATTCACTCTCGAATCAACCGGAGCGCATGACGCTCCTGGCTTCGCATCTCAAAAATTTGGCCTGTTCAGTATCCGCGAACGAATGAAAGCCCTAGGGGGCACCTTTGACATCCAATCGAATCCAGGCCTCGGGACCACCGCGACCATTACTGTTCCGCTGACAGACGGAAGAAGGACGATCTCAGTGACGGACTCGTCGATCGTGTCGCAAATAATGGCACCGACTGCCGACTTCCCAACGCCGAGAGGGTCACCTTCAGGTCACGCAAGCGCCAGGCTCCGCGTCTTGTTGGTCGATGACCATGCCATGGTTCGACAAGGACTTCGGAGCGTCTTAGAAACCTATGTAGATATTGAGGTCATCGGCGAGGCTTCCGATGGTGAAGAGGCCGTGGTCAAAGCAGAGCAATTCCAGCCGTCGGTGATCGTGATGGACATCAATATGCCGAAGATGAATGGGATTAAGGCCACGGCTCAGATCAAGGCTCGGTTTCCCAGCACAGTCATTATCGGCCTCTCCGTCAATGCTGACGAGGGTGCCCAGAAGGCGATGA
>DATHTZ010000225.1:0-13864 GCA_035462675.1 Nitrospiraceae bacterium
ATTGAAACGGTGATGGGGCCGCTGGTGCGAGAGGAACGTTAGGGTGACATGAAGAACAGTACGCAAGAATTGCGACAAGCCTTCATTCGATATTTTGAACAGCATGGCCACCAGGCCGTGCCGAGTTCCGCCTTGATTCCTCAGGCCGATCCCACGTTGCTCTTCACCAATGCCGGGATGAATCAATTTAAACGGGTGTTCCTCGGCGAAGACACACGCGCCTACAAGCGAGCGGTTACCGTGCAGAAGTGTCTTCGTGCGGGGGGCAAGCACAACGATCTGGAGAATGTCGGCTATACCAGACGCCACCACACGTTCTTTGAAATGTTGGGGAACTTTTCATTCGGCGACTACTTTAAGGAAGACGCCATCCGGTTCGGCTGGGAGTTTTTGACTCAGACGGTCGGCTTGGCGAAGGATCGGATGTGGGTGACGATCTTCCGTGACGACGACGAAGCGGACCAGCTGTGGAAAAAGGTCGGGGTTCCGGACTCGCGGATCGTGCGGTGCGATGAGAAGGATAATTTTTGGCAGATGGGGGATACGGGACCCTGCGGGCCCTGCTCGGAACTGCATTTCGACCAAGGACCGTCGGTGCCGGGCGACGATCGGCCGAACGGCGAGGGTGATCGCGTCATCGAGATCTGGAACCTCGTCTTCATGCAATTCAATCGGGATGCCGCCGGAACGTTGCATCCCTTACCCAAACCCAGTATCGACACGGGCATGGGATTGGAAAGGCTGGCGGCAGTGGCGCAAGGCGTCTACAGCAACTATGACTGCGATGCGTTCACGCCATTGCTCAGTGCTGTGGCCGCCAGGGCCGGAGTTCGGTATGGAGAGCAAGACACGACTGATCGGTCAATGCGAGTGGTGGCGGATCATCTTCGCGCGATCACGTTCTTGATGGCTGATGGTGTGTTACCGTCGAACGAGGGGCGCGGCTATGTGTTGCGCAGGATTCTGCGCCGGGCCGCGCGCCATGGACGGCTGCTGGGCATCGTCGAGCCCTTTCTCTATGAATTAACGGCTGCGGTCGTCACGCAGATGGGCCTGGTCTATTCAGAAATTCGAAGCGCTGCCGCGACGATTGCCGAGGCGACGAGAGGCGAAGAGGAACGGTTTATCGCCACGCTCGATCAAGGCTTGCCGATTCTGAACGAGATGATTGCGAAAGCACGCTCGGCCGGGAGTAAAGCTCTCATCGGCTTCGACGTGTTCAAACTCTATGATACCTATGGGTTCCCGATAGACTTGATGGGAGAGGCGTGCCGTGAGCAGGGGATGACGCTCGATGAGGCAGGGTTCGATCAGGCGATTGAAGAACAGAGGAATCGCGCGCGCAAAGTCGGCGGGTTCGAACAGGAAACAGCTCGGCCCGCAGTCGCGGAGTTAGCCGGACGTGTCGGGGCAACGAAGTTTATCGGCTACGATCGCCTGGAGAGCGAGAGTCTCGTGCAGGCGATTTTGAAAGGCGACCGATTGGTCAAAGAAGCGGCGGAAGGCGATGAGGTTGAATTGGTCCTAGATGTGACGCCCTTCTATGCGGAAGGCGGTGGACAGGTCGGCGACCAGGGTGTTCTGTCGGGCCTTGATGGGCAAGTGGAGATCAAGGAAACTACCAGACCGGCACCGACGGTGATTCTGCACAAGGGGACCGTCACAAAAGGGAGGATTCGCGAGGGCGAGCAACTGCACATGACGGTGAATGCCACGACGCGGCAGGATGCCCAGCGGAACCATACCGCCACCCACTTGCTCCATGCCTCGTTGCGCGATTTGCTGGGTCCTCACGTAAAACAGTATGGGTCGCTCGTCGGGCCGAATCGCTTGCGATTCGATTTTGCCCATTTCAGGCCGCTGTCCTCCCGCGATGTGGATGAGATCGAAACGATCGTCAATAACGAGGTACGGAAGAACGAGCGGGTCGCGACCGAGGTGATGAGCATTCAGGATGCGGTAGCCAAGGGGGCATTGGCCTTCTTCGGTGATAAGTATGGCGAGCAAGTGAGGGTGGTGACCGTCGAATCGTTCAGCAAAGAACTCTGCGGTGGCACGCACTGCCGGCAGACGGGGGACATTGGCCTGTTCAGGATTGTCTCGGAGACCGGCGTTGCGGCTGGTGTGCGCCGTATCGAGGCCCAGACCGGGAGCGGCGCGCTCACGCATATGAAGAAGCTGGAAACGAACATTCGAGAACTGTCGGACTTGCTCAAGGTCGGCCAGTCCGAGTTGGTCGCCAAGACACGCAAGGTCATGACGCAGCTGAAAGACAAAGAACGCGAGTTGGAAGAGCTGAAGCTCAAGATGGCGACGGGGGCAGGAGCTAACGAACAAGTTCGAATTCAAACAATCTGTGGAGTCAAAGTCCATGCACAGCGTGTTGATGAAATTGACATGGCTGGGCTTCGGTCATTGGCTGATCGTCTCAGGGACAAAGAACAGAGCTGCGTTATTGCACTCGGCGGAGTCTCCGAGGGGAAAGTATCTTTGTTTGTGGTAGTGAAGGGAGACAAGGAGTTGCTCTCAAAGGTAAAAGCCAATGATCTCATCAAAGAGATGGCGTCAGAGGTCGGTGGGACTGGCGGTGGCAGGCCTGAGATGGCGCAAGCCGGAGGGAAGGATCCGGCCAGGTTGGATGGTGCGTTGGAAAAGGTTTTTGGACTGGTCGAGCGCACGTTGCAGCGGTACACTCATGGAGGGTAAGCGAATTCTCGCGCTCGATTACGGGACGAAGCGGATCGGGGTGGCCCTGAGCGATGAGCTGGGTTGGACCGCTCAACCGCTTGAGACACTTAATCGGCGTACGTTGGGTCGGGACATTGCTCATATTGCTTCTCTTGTCGAGAGGCATGAGGTCGGCCAGGTTCTGTTGGGTTTTCCCCTTCAGTTGGATGGCCGCGAGGGCCCCGCGATTCAGGCGATGCGCGAGTTCCAGACTCGATTGGAAGAGGGAGTCACCGTTCCCATTATTCTGTGGGACGAACGGTTGACGACGAAGGCGGCGGAAGACCTCTTGATCGCGGCCGATGTCAGCCGGAAAAAGCGGAAGGGTGTGGTGGATCGCATCGCCGCTTCAATATTGCTTCAGAGTTATCTGGCGAGCCTTGAACCAGCGCTGAAGAGAGAATCAGGATCATGGGCGGATACATATGCGGATGGAGAAACGGTAGAACCACCTCATGAAGCTACGGATCGCTCTCGGATCTCTGCTGGTCGTAATGGTCGCACTTGGCGTCGCGGCATATCAGGCGATTCGTTGGGCTGAAGGCCCGGCTATTCCTACTGAAGCGCACCCTCCCTCGAAAGTCGTCGCGATCTCCGACGGTTCGACGTTTCAACAGGTTGCCGAGCTGTTGGAGCGCGAACGATTGATTAAGAGCAGTTTTGTCTTGGTCCTTTTGGGAAAATTCCAATCTGTCGACCGAAAAATTCATGCCGGTGAGTATGAGCTGAATCCCGGCATGACCCCGGCGGAGATTCTCGCGATATTGCGCAACGGCCAAGTCGTGCTCCATCCGCTGACTATTCCCGAATGACTGACCATAGTCCAAATCGCCGATTTAGCCTCTCAAGATGGTCTCACGGATCGCACAGAGTTTCTCCGTCTCGCGAAAGATCAGGCGTTCGTTGCGTCACTTGGGATCAAGGCGGAGACGCTGGAAGGGTATCTCTATCCCGATACGTATAAGTTTCCTCGTGCGGTCAAGGCGCGAGAGGTGTTGGCGGCCATGGTCGAGCAGCTCAATCAGGTGATCGGGCCGGATCTTCTCACCCGGATGCAGGAACTCAAGATGACGATGCACGAGGTGCTGACTCTCGCCTCCGTGATCGAAAAGGAAACCGGATCGGGCGACGAACGGCCTGAGATTTCTGCGGTGTTTCATAACCGGCTCAAGAAGCACATTCCGCTACAGAGCGACCCAACCGTCATTTATGGCCTGCCGGGATTTGACGGAAATTTACACAAGAAAGACCTGTCGAGTCCTAGTCCCTACAACACCTATCGGGTGCAGGGTTTACCGACAGTACAGATTGACAACCCAGGCATTCAGGCAATTCGCGCGACACTTTACCCTTCCAAATCGAGCTTTTTGTATTTTGTCTCGCGGAACGACGGAACGCACCAGTTCTCCGCGACACTGATCGAACACAATAAGGCGGTGGAGAAATATCAGAAGCGGCCTGCTCGTCGTGGGCCCCACTCTCAGACATCAATCGGTCCCAGGGAGGGGGCTTTGGCGCACAAAGAAGGAGTGTCGTGAGTGATCAGGACAGTGAAAAATTCCGCCAGCGTCGTTCTCGGCTCATCGAAATCCTCAACGTACCCCAGAGGGTACGCCTCCGGTTTCGACTCGCCTGCGGCCTTGCTGGACGGACTTTTTGAGCGTCCTACGTGTGCTCTCCTGTTGTCCTAAATGTGCGGGCCATTGAATTTTCACCGTGCCACAATCGTTTTTCAGGAGCCTGTTATGTCTGAATGGAATTTGCCGGAACTTATAGACCACACGGTGCTTAGGCCTGACGCGACAAAGACGGATGTCCTGCGACTGTGCCAGGAAGCGAAGGAGTTCCGATTCACCGTGATTTTCGTCCCGCCTTGCTATGTGGATGAAGCGGTGGCCGCTGTTGCAGGCACGGCGATTCGTGTCGGCATCCCCATCGGCTTTCCCCTGGGCGGTCACACGACGAAGACCAAAGTCGCCGAAGCCATTGAAGCGGTCGCGCATGGCGCGCGAGTGCTGGATATGGTCATGAATGTGAGCCGGCTGAAGTCGGGAGATCGTGAGTATGTGCGAAAGGACATTGCTGAAGTGGTGAAGGCGACACCGGGCGTGGAGCACAAAGTCATACTTGAAACGTGCTATCTGACCCAGCAAGAGAAGCGTACGGCCTGTCAGCTGGTTGTAGAGGCGGGAGCCGACTATGTGAAGACATCGACCGGTTTCGGCGCCGCCGGTGCGACGGTTGAAGATGTGAGGCTGATGAAAGAATCCGTGGCCGGCCATGCCAAGGTGAAGGCTTCCGGAGGGATTAGAGACTGGAAGACCACACTGGCCATGCTGGAGGCTGGTGCGGATCGGATCGGTACCAGCGCAAGTCTCGCGATCATGGCCGAGTGGAAGCTGCAACGACAATCTCCCTCATAGCCCGCATTATTCATGAACGCTTCTGCTGGAATCGCCGAGTTGATCTGTCGAATGTTGAATTTGGAATGTTGAGTGTCCGGAATTCATCAGATGCTCTCGCACAGTCAGTTGCTGCAGATCCGATAATTCAACATTAATCATTCAACATTCCCAATTCCACTTCACGAGGAACGTATCCGATGCCTCTCGCTTCTGCTATAGTGCGCCCATGATTACTCGTGTGATTGTCCTAGTGATCGATGGACTCGGCGTCGGGGCCATGCCCGATGCAGCGGAATACGGCGATGCCGGTTCCAACACCTTGTCCCATCTGGCCGATACCGTCGGGGGGCTCACCCTCCCCACGCTGGAAGCGCTCGGGCTTGGCCACATCACGGAGACCAAAGGTGTGCGGACGATGGGGCAACCGGAAGGGTGTTTCGGTCGTTTTGGGTTTCTCTCAAAGGAAGTGGATTCTATAGCCGGCTACTGGGAAATGGCCGGTCATCTGACGGACGTTGCCGGGCCGCTCTATCCCAACGGATTTCCTCCTGACATGGTTGCGGTCCTTGAACAGGCATTTGGGCGCAAGATCGTCGGCAATCGCCGCTCGTCCGGAGTAGCCATGCTGCGCGAGTGTGAGGCCGAACATCTGGCTTCTGGCGCGCTGGTCGTTTGGACGGATGGGCGGCGAACCTGCCATGTGGCGGCGCACGAACGCGCAATGCGCCGGGACGAGTTCTTTCAGCGCTGCCGAGATGCACGAAAACTCCTCAAGGAGCCTTGGGGAATTGTTCGTGTATCAGCCCATCCTCTCTTGGATGATGCCGGTGTAGTGCAGTTCAGCCCGCAACCCCGTGAGTTCGTGCTGGAACCTCCCGGACCGACCATGTTCGATGTGCTCAATCGTGCGAGCCAGATCCTGATCGGGGTCGGGAAAGTCGGTGATCTTTTCAGCGGTCGTGGGCTCACTCGTTCTGTTCCTGTTGCGCACTGGACCTCATTACTTTCTGAGGTCACGGGGATGTTGAAAAAGGTTCCCCGCGGATTGATTGTTGCGGGGCTCGATGTTTTGGAATCGGATGCGACGCAGTCGGCTACGGCCCTTCATGATTTCGATCGACGGCTTTCCGGGTTGTTGGAACAGCTTCGCCCGGGCGACCTTCTCGTCTTGACGGGCGATCATGGCCGGGATATCACGAGGGCGGATCAAGTCCCGACGCGGGAATATGTTCCCCTCTTGGCCACTGGGCCGAAATTGGCACACGGAGTTCATCTCGGCATCAGAGCGTCTGTGGCAGATCTGGGACATACCATCGTGGAAGCGCTAGAAGGGGGGCAACTTCCGGCGGGTGAAAGTTTTCTCGATGCGCTCCGTGCAGGATGAGTGAAAGTCAGTCATGCGTCAATTCACGAGTCCTTCCTATGTCATTTGAAGTACGCTTGAAAGAACTGCATCTGGAATTGCCTTCTCCGCCGCAACCGTTAGCGACCTATGTTCCGGCGGTCCGGGCTGGAGATCTCTTGTTTTTGTCCGGCGTCCTTCCCATGCGAGACGGGCAGTTGGCGTTCTCCGGTAAGCTTGGACGCGATTTGACGGTCGAGCAAGGCATGGAGGCGGCTAGGCTCGCTCTCCTGAATGCATTGGCGATTGCCAAGCAGGAGCTCGGGACGTTGGACCGAATTACGCGCGTCGTAAAGGTCGTCGGGCATGTGGCGTCGGCGGAAGGTTTTGTGCAGCAGCCTCAAGTCCTCAACGGGGCCTCTGACCTCCTGGTTGGGATTTTTGGAGAAGCTGGTCGTCATGCACGTGCGGCTGTAGGAGCTGCTGAGTTGCCTCGCGGGGCTCCCGTCGAAATTGAAGTGATCTTCTCCGTCTCCTGATCGGTCTCAAGAACCGTAAAAGGTAAGACGTGAAAGGTGAAACGTGGGGAGGCAGAGTGCTCTTGTTCCGAAACTTTTCACCTTTTACATTTCACGTCTCACGGCTTTCCTGGCGGCCTTTTTGAGTATTCCGGCCAGGCGTTCTCCCGTTGCCCCAAGCGTGCGTGCCAATGCCGTTCTGTCCTGCCACATTGTGTTTCCTCAGCCTACTTAACCGGATCTGAACGCAGATCGGATGCGGGTCCGCGGATTGACTCTCGAAAAAACCGCTTGCTATAGTTCGGTCGGTAATTTGTTTTTTTTAGAGAGTATCCACGTTGTATCTTTTCTACCTCCGGCGCGTGAAGTTCTCATGTCACGCGTAGGGAATCCGTATAGTATTCTTACCTGCTAGGGGTTTGCGGAAATACTGTTGTGGCACAATGAAAATTCAATGGTCCCCATTTCTAGGACAATAGGATATGCTGCGCAGGATGCTCAAAAAGGCTGTCCAGCAAGGCCGCAGCGAGCGAAGAGGCTCGGTACGTCGAGCTTCTGAGCGATGCGGGAACGCCGCTGGCGGAATTTTTCAGCATCCTGCTAGAGGTCTATTCATGAATGCGTGTGTAACCGGCATAGGTGTGTTGACGTTGTGGGCCAGTCTGAGCGCTGCCGCATTTGCGGCGAGTCCTTCCGCGCTCGAACTACACCCGTCAACGGCGGTCGCCGGCGCTACCCTGTCGATCGGCGGGATGGGGTTTAGTGCATTTCAATCCGTGCACGTCAATCGTGTGACCGTGGGTGGGTTCCCTGCGTTGATTCAGCGATGGGAGTCCGACCTGATCGAGGTGAAGGTTCCCTTCCAAGCTCAATCCGGCACCGTTGAAATCATGGCCGGGAAGAAGAAGATGGTTGCCGGAATCTTGACGGTCGTGCAGCCGACGATTACCTCTGTGACGCCTGCAGAGATCGAACCAGGCCGGGCCGTACAAATTACCGGCACGCATTTCGGCCCCACCGCCGGCCCGCGAGATCCCAATACGATGTTTGGAGTGAACGATGTGATGATTGGGAGCGTGGTTGTCAGGCCGCGCCGCTGGAAAGACGACCTTATCGAAGTTGAGGTGCCCACGAATGCGGCGTCGGGCGATGTGGTGGTTCGATTGGCCTCGTCCGATCCCTTGCCAGATGGGTCTTGTTGCGCTCCGGTCCAGTACAAGGTGAGCAACGCCGTTCCTCTGAAGTTAATTCCGAGCATTCGCGTCGATCCCGTGAGCGGCCCGGTCGGTACGAAGGTGGTTTTCTTCGGTCAGGGTTTTGGCGCTGGTAAGGGGGCCGGCGACAAGGTGACGTTCAGTGGACATCTCGCCACCATCGCCCAATGGTCCGACAGCGCCATCGTCGTGCATATCCCGATGGATGCGGAGACTGGGCCTATCGTTCTGACCATGCAGGGGCGTGAGCGCACAGTCGGGACCTTTACGGTTCACGTGCCAACAGTGACGGCCTTGACGCCTCCGGCCGCCCCAATCGGTACGCTGCTGAGAATCAGCGGGGAACATTTCGGATTCTATTCGGAAAGTGGAGCGACGCCGTATGCCTTTACCGACTTCAATACAGGAGAGAATCGAGTCGATATCGGCGGGGTTCGTGCCGTCATCTATCGCTGGCAAGACGATCGCATCGATGTATGGGTGCCTTTTAGCGCAAAGAGCGGGCCGGTTGTGGTGTATCGAGGCGCGACGAAGCCCAATCCAGACGGATCTTGCTGCGCGACGAAGGACACTCAAGAGACTGAGGCGGGTGCCTTTACGTTGGTGACGCCGCAGATCGATTCCTATAGCCCGAAATCGGGCGGACTCGATGAGCTGATTACCATCAAAGGGGCAGGGTTCGGCTCTTTCTTGAAGACAGCCGAGCATGCCTACCTAGGTCTCAACCAAGGGGCCTACAAGCGACGAGAGGATATCGAGTTGGGCGAGAATGTCTCACGTACGGAAGTGCTGTTCAGCAACGTCGCGGCACAGGTCATGTCCTGGACGGATACGGAGATCGTCGTGCGAGTCCCTCACCGTCACCTGTACGGTTTGGGGAAGCGTAATGAGTTCTTCAATGAGCTGGCCACTGGTCCGCTGGTCGTGCGGCGCGGTTCCTGGGATGTGCAGCCGGATGGAACCTGCTGTACTCCGAAAAAGTGGCTGTCATTGGAAGCGGGTACCTTCACCATTGACGCCAAGGGCATGCCGGATACCAGCTACTTCAACAAAAGTCGTCCAGACGCCGACACCACCCAGTGAGATACAGATTGCCTGGATCATGCTGGGGGCTCTTTCTGCTTCGCGCTGGATCCCTTGTGCTCGTGGTGCTGATGTCGCTGTGGTGTACGTCTCCCTCGTGGACTGCCGACTTTCCTCTGACGATCACCCCTCAAGTGAGCCATACGCAAGCTATCCTGATGGGGATCTATTTTCATACGCCTCAGCTGGGTTGGGCCGTAGGGTCTGGCGGCGCCATCTTGAAGACGGTCGATGGCGGAAAGAAGTGGAAGAAGATCGCTAGTGGCACCGCGACCAGCCTGTCAGCGGTCTTCTTTCTCGATGAGAAGCAGGGCTGGGTCGTCGGAGCCAATGGGACGATTCTCCGGAGCCAAGATGGAGGGAATACCTGGTATCAGCAGCTCGTTGATACGCAAGTACCGTTCTATGGGCTTTCGTTTGTATCGGCTAGTGAGGGATGGGTGGTGGGTGGCAACGGAACCATTCTTCATACGAAGGACGGCGGGACCCATTGGGTCGATCAAGCGAGCAAGACGAACGCGGCTCTCTATGGCATACAATTTCTGACCGCACAGCATGGAACGGCGGTTGGGGCGGTGGGGACCGTCTTGATGACGGACGACGGTGGGATTACCTGGACCCCACAAGAGACGCAGGGAGCTGTCACGCTATTCGATGTGTACTTTTCCGATACGTCAACCGGGTGGGCCGTCGGGAACGCCGGTGCGATCTTTCAAACGACCGATGGCGGTCATCAATGGATCGATCGCACGTTGCCCTGTACCCGCACCTGTACGAAGCTGACCGACCTCTTGCGCGTGCGCTTTACCGACCCTCAGGCCGGATGGATCGTGGGGGAACGGGGCATGGTCTACAGGACCACCGATAGCGGTTTTACCTGGACAGAACAGGGGGCGATCGCGAAGGTCTCGCTGTTCGGTCTCTCGTTTCCTGATGGAACACAGGGTTGGGCCAGCGGAGAAAAAGGTACGATCGTGCATCTGAAGATCGGCCGCTGATCCTGCCGAATCCTTATCGCCCCTCTTATTAGGCCCCCTCGGAATCCTGCATTCCTTTCTGTGCCTTTCATTCGTAGCGCCTTCTTTCTCGCTTGAAGAGATAGGACCTATTCGGTCACAACTTGCTGCTAGAATCGGTCCTGCATATCGCACGCGCGTGTGCTCATCAATTGAACAATAAAGTAGTCGATCACTGGGCTCACGAGACTGCCGGAAAGGTATCTGCCATGGGAGCGCCACGACATCGAGAGCGTAAAGATCCAAGTCCAGGCGCGCGGATGGTTCGCATGATCCGCATGCTCTGCGCCCGTGGCATGACCCGAGCAGAGCTAGAAGAAGAATTCCAGATCGACCGGCGACATATTTACGATTACATCAGAGAAATCGAGCAGTTGGGCTATGTGTTTGTTGATCACGAAGGTGGAGGAGAGCGTGTCTGGCGAATCGAAGGGGGCTACCAGGGTATTAAACCGGAGCCAGCGACGGCGTCCGAACTCATGGCCCTGTACCTGGCGAAGTCCCATCTCGCCTATCTGGCCGGCACCCCCTTCATGGAGGACCTGTATAGCCTGAGCCGAAAGATTGAGGCAGGTTTGCCGGCGAAGACGGCCAATAAGATCGAGCAGATGGTGCAGGTGTTTCTTCCGGTGCAGCGCCCTCAGCGATCCTATGCGAAACAGAGGGCGGTCCTGGTAGCAGTACAGAAAGCATTACTTCTTCAGCGGAAGGTGAAGATCACTCATCGTGCGCAGAGTTATCCTAAGCCTGTCGTCCATCATGTCGAGCCCTATGGGCTACAGCTCTATGACTATGGTTTGTATCTGGTTGGATATTCCGATCGAGCGAAAGATTTCCGTCGATTCGCCGTCGAACGGATTCAGAAGGTGATCGTGGAAATGTCTGCAGATCCGTTCACGATCAGACCTGAACATGCTGCACGCGCCAAATCGCGGAAAGCCTTCGGCTTGATCGAGGGCGACATGATGGATGTCCGTGTGCAATTCTCCAGTGAAGTCGCCGACTACTTCAAGGAACGACAGTGGCATCCCACCCAGCAGGTCAAGACGCTCAAGAATGGTGACGTCATCGTGTCGTTTCAGGCTGGTGGGATTGATGAGATTGTGTCGTGGGTGCTGTCGTGGGGAGCGTACGCCAAAGTTCTAAGCCCAGTTGAATTGATTGGCGCTATTAGAATTCAGCTAGAGAATACTCAATCGCGGTACGATCGAATTTAGTTTTTTGCAGACCAGCTCCCTAGACTTTTCAGTATCGCACTAGCAATCATTGAACTACGAAGAAAGGAGACTTTAATGATCTACAATTATCGTACCGATAAGGACCTCGTGGATGAAATTGTAACCCGCCTTCGGACCGACCGTACACTATCGCAAGGTTGGGGAGGGGGCAAAGACGAAAACCTCAACATCGGCAACGCCAATTTTGTCCAAGCCTGTACATCGCACTATAAGCTAGCCACTACTCGTGTCCCAAGCAACCTTACGAGGTTGCGTGACCTAAAACGAGGAGACATCCTTGTAACACCACATTTGCCGGAGTATCGCAGAGTGTCATTTCATGTAGTGGCAGCTAACTTTCCGGACTGTTATCAGTACGTCTGTGACGATTCTCACCAAAACCATCGGATCGCAATCGAACGATCCTATGGACTTGATGCAGAGCTCGATATTCATAATATTATCTTTTCAGGCTGGTATGGGAAACTTCAATGGATGCGTCTGCCTCTTCTCCCCATCGATCAGTACGATCCCGCATTTAGAAGCGTTATGAGCAAGCTTGATAAATTGCCCACTGCCTCATTTCGAGCATCCACAACAGACGACTACCTGTATAATCTTAACGGGCAACTCATGTCGCTCTTGAAGGCAGAACTTCTGAAGATTCGTCCAAACACCACGGAGATTTCTTTTGAGGCGATTTGCGAGCAGCTCTTGATAGCAGCTGGTTACCGAGTGGTGGGGGAAAACCAATTCAATAAAAAAGGTGGCGATATCGACTTGAGATGCGTGCGCGACCGTTCAGAAACATCACCGTTTGAAGTTGGTCAAACACATCTATTTGTCCAATTGAAGAAGCATCAAGGAACAACTGACGAAGAGGCTGTTAACCAGCTTCTCTCTATGATCGCAAGCGAACCCGCCGATGGATGCGTAATGTCACTTGCAGACGACTTCAGCGAAACTGCAATGGAATTAGCGAAAAACAACGGAATCCCTCTGGTAAATGGGGAGAACATCTGTCGTCTGCTTTTACAGAGACTCACCGAGCCGCTCAATCCTATAGTAGCCTGACCTATTCCGTCACACATCAATGCTAGGCTCTCTTCTACAAAGAGGAGAGTCACATGCCCGCACGAAACACGCTGAATAACAAACTGGCAGCAACAACTCTTGTTGTCGTGATCGCGACAGAGATGCTGTGGGGTTGTGCCTCGACCAGCCATTTTTCTGACCACAGCCAATACCTGCATCCGCTAAGCGCTGTTTCATTGGTCCAGAATGGGCTGGGTCTTGCTGTCTGGCTGGAAGATCAGTGCGAAAGTCAGGAAACAGATGAACGGAACCTTACGCTGTTGGAAGCGCTGCACGATGGGCTCATCCTTCCCACGGAAATGTTGTTCGCCATTACAGTCGTAACAATCGTGAGCACAGTCTGGAGTCTCTACGACCGGATCATGCTACCGACTGGCGAACCATTGCCGAATCGACCGCAGTTAGTGATGGAATATGTTAAGCCGCACCGGCTGGTCCACAGCCTGATAGTACGAAGTCCTATGGAACGCATCTTCCGATCGCATGGTCGGGTTGTGTGTCGGCCTCCAGAGATGGCCGAGACATCCTATTACCCTGAATTTTCCGGAATGGGCAATTGTAGTGCATGCGCAGCGCAGATCCAATCGAAACGTACTGAAGGAGGCCACCATGAGTGAATCACGGTTCTTGAATCAACACATCCAATCGTTTGCCTCCTCCCATCCGCCTGAAGCGGGGTGGAAAGTTTATGAATATCCAGTTGAGACAGCTCACAGGATCTCCCTCTCATGTCTTTTGGATTTTCTCCAAGACTGCCACCCTGAAGCCGTGAGACGCCGAACGACTGTCAAAGCGGTTGTCGAGGCAGATCTCATCGGGACTGCCGGTGCGGCATCTTCTGCGGAACCGGGCACAGAGTGGGACCTTTCGCGAGAACTGGAGTCGGAAGGGGGGTATGGCATGGTCGAAATCGAGTGGGCGGGGCATCCGCTGCATTTTGTGAGTTTTCTCATCAAAACACATGATGGGTACACCACTGTATTTCATGTGGCAACAAAGTCGAATGCCGCTCTGCGCACGTTTACGCATGCATTGGATGGCTACGGACAATCCAAGCAGAAGGACGATGCGCGTCACATTCTTGTGATCAATGGAGACGACATCCCACTGACCCCGGTCTCTTGGGAAGACATCTTCCTCCGTCCGGGATTGATCGACGCCATTCAATGTAATGTTTCAATGTTTTTCGAAGGCGGGGCACGCTATCGCGCCCTGGGCATCCCGTATCGCCGGGGCTTGCTGTTCAC
>DATHTZ010000226.1:0-5151 GCA_035462675.1 Nitrospiraceae bacterium
CTTTCTCGCGGGAAGCAGATTGCCCACGGAACCCTTTACTATTGAGTATATGACAAATTGGCTTATGCCGACACCCATTAACACGAGTGCGGGAGGCTCCGGAACTGCCTGAGGCTATATATTTAGCATTGAATTTTGTCATCGCGTGGCGCTGGCGTTGTGAACGAGCTGGCCCGAGTAGCCGCCTCCATCAAGACGACTCCTGTTCCACAGGGATGAATACCCCGTTGACAAGAATCCTCCCCTTGATATTATTTGACAGTGTCGAGAATTAGAAGAGCCGTGACCCAAGAGAGTGGTGCACGCTCGCCTAACAATTGATCCCATGTCGATGGCGAGATAGCGAAGGTTTGATGGCCAGACGATTTGCCAGGAAAACAGTCGCGGGCATACCTTTTTATATTGCTCTCCTGCTAGGGCCGATGGTCGTCGGATCAGTCTATGCCAGAGAAGAAGTCATCGTCCTGGGCAAAGACAAGACACAGACTCTTGCAGAATGGGACAAACCGGTCCACTTCGGGACGGGCAATTGGAAAGTTGTGGATGACGCAAAGAATCAGGCCATCCGGTTACGGACCGAATCGTCCTCGTTCGCTTTGGAGAAAAGCATTACAGTGGATTTGAGCCAAACGCCGTATCTCGAATGGGAGTGGATGGTAACCGTTCCGCCGACCGGAGGAGATTTTTCTTCTCCCGACACAGATGACCAGGCCGCTCAATTACTCGTCGTCTTTTCTAAGACGTTCTATGAGCGTCGGAAAGTCATCAGCTACATCTGGGACCCGACTGCGCCACAAGAGAGAATCGGGGCCGCCGCCGGTCCAATTTACCTCAATGTGCAAGCCATTGTGGTCGAATCGGGAGCCAGTCAGATCGGCCACTGGATCACCGAAAGGCGCAACGTCGTCGAAGATTTTCGGGCGATCTTTGGTGAAATTCCTGAACGCGCTGTTGCCATCCGTATGCAAATCAACAGTCAACATACAAAATCAGTTGCCGAAGCGTTTTGGCGGACGATACGATTCACTGCTGAGTGAGATCCGACCATGCGCACCGCATTGTATCCCCCCGCTCGAATCCCCCGAACCATGAGATTCCTTCTGGCGAGTGGAATGCTGAGCGCCCTGGTCACCACCACGGCTCAGGCGGAGTGGTATGTTGGTGGGTATGGAGGCGTGGCCGCTCCGGGCGGACTCTCGAATACCACCGTCTCCGATCCGATTCTGGGAGGCGGCGTCACAAACGCCCACATCAATGATCTCGCACTCAAGTCTGGTCTCCTTGGGGGTGCCAAGGGGGGCTATTTCTTTGAGTCGCGTCCTTGGCTGGGAATAGAAACAGATCTGTACACCCTGAAGCCAGACGTGAAGCAGCAGACGATTGTGGGAGGGACGGCATCAGGCAGCGTGTTTGCCGAGAGCATCGGGCCCAGTTCCCTTCGGCTGAGTGTCTGGGCTGTCAATCTGATCATCCGCTCGCCGTCCATGAGCGAGGTCTTTCAACCCTACGGCGGTATCGGGTACGGATTGTTCTTTGCGACCGGCTCAGAGGGTGGACTGCAGAACACCCAAATTAATCCAGGGTTTCAGTTCGTCGCGGGCGCCCGGTATGTGCTGACACCGGAATGGGCGTTCTTTGGCGAATTCAAGTAAAACAAGACAGAGGTTAGGTTTAACGGGATCCAAGGAAATTACGACTCCCAGAATTTTGTGGTGGGGCTAATGTGGCATTTTGGGAGGTAGATCACCGTCAGATTGGTGTCGGCGGCTCCTCGCGACCGTGATTTGATTACTGAGGATCTAAACGGATCAGACCTTCGGGCCGACGTACGTGTAGCCCTTATGCTCCATGCACGCTTTCAGAAAGGGGACGTGGATCCAGTAGCCCAACCCGTCTGTGATGAGTTCCTCTCGTTTCCCACGAGCCACTCCGCGTTTCAGCGCGAGAAGAAGAATTTGCGGAGCCCACCTTCGCCCAAGTGGCGGTCGATCTCGGAGAAGCAATTGTAGACCCGAAATGCTTGAACACCGCGGCCGCCATCGGAGACGACCGGCTCCAAAAGATGGGACAAGGCTATGTCCAACCGGAAAGCTGGACACATGGATCCTCCGAACAACGCAGGGCATGGCTGCGAAAAGGCTTGGAGACCGGGGATCCAAAAGCCTGCGACAACTTTCGCACGCAATCAGCCTTTGTTGGCGAACTAGGGTCTATCCTTCGATCCTGTTCCAGATACATCATCGAGATATCTGTTACTCAACTGAGGATGCCTTTAGCGGTTTCGGCTGTTTTATCGACAATGCGTTCGGCATTTCCGATCGCTCTCCCTAGGAACGTCCCCACCGCTTTGCCAGCCTCGCGCGCTTTTGACCGAGTGGTGCGCGTAGCACCCTTGGTTTTCCGCTTGATGGACTTGGCTCCTTGAAGTGCCCGTTTACCGAGAGTGCGGGCAACACGGCGCGGTTTAGCGGCGACGACAGAGCGCTTCTTCAGGACCTTCCGTTTAAGGCCGGAAAGTTTCCGATCCACCTTCTTGCCCAATTGTTTCATCTTTCGCGGAACCTTCATGTAACCTCCTTAATTTAGGGGGATAACTGTAGAAGCATGGGACAGCCAACCAACGTACAGCTTCAACGTAACAGGCCCCTAGGTAACCTTCGCTGGCGTGATATCGATATGCGAACCTGAATGGTGTCCTTCCCTCACACCAAGAACGGGGAAATGCGAAGCATTCCCATGACTGAGACTTTCTACAAGCTACTTCAAAGTCTCCCGCGCCCGCTCGATCAAAAGGCTCTCATCCTCCCAGCCCTCATGTGAAAGACCTTAGTCTCTCCAACCTCAAGTTTCACGATCTCCGACATGACCTGGCCAGTACATTGACGATGGCGGGAGTCCCACAGCGAACGGCCATGGAGATTCTTGGACACAAAGACCCGCGCATGACCTTGAGGTACCAACATCTTTCACCAGATCACTTGCGACGCTCTCTCCATGCTCTTGAACAGCCGGCACCTTCAGAGCCCTCGAAAGAGATTGTTGGTATCAAGTAGTATGCTGATATTCGCGAGGTCCGGATGTGGGAAGCCGATCGTTCTTCTTGACGCATCTGGCCCGCCATTCACTCATGAGAAGATACCCGACGATCACGACATTGATACCAAGGGTCAGAAGCTTCAGAGTTGTCACCTCGTCTAGCATACTATACAGCTCCCACGGGATAAATGAGCCGACCACGAGCACCGTGAGATAGGAGGCCCAGGGCTTAGAGAAGAAGAGACCTCCCCCTTGTACAAACGCGAGGCCGCCGTACACAAAGGAGCCAATACTCAATGTTTCCAGCATTTGATCCGTAACCGGCAGAACCTTGGTCAGGAGCCAATGAATAGAGCGATTCTCAGGGTCCAAGCGGATCACACGGAGCCACTGCTTGATAACAAGCAGATGATTCTGATCCACGAGGATCAACCCGCCGACTCCCACTGCAATCAGCAGCAATCCTTGAGCCAAGTAATAGATAGCGAGCAGCTTTCTCATTCTCATGTAGAACTCCGTAAAGACAATTCAATTACCGCAGCTCAACAGCTTGGCCTGATTCGAGAGTATGGTCCCTCCTCCGATCAGGCGAGTGAATCGACAGGACGTGATTCTGTTCGTTCACTGTCGCCTCAATAAGCTCCCCTTGATCAAGTTTTTTATCGCTCCTCTTGGTCGTTTGGTCGATATACAAACGCACTTCCTTTCCATCCTGGCCTTTGGTGAAATAGTTATCGCCTTCAATGCGCAATACTTCGCCCTGGATCGCTTTAGCGCCTTGTGACTCGCCATCCTTCATTGCAACGCGCGATCAACTTTGTACGATTCGAAGTCAAAACTTGTGGAGCATTTTGGGGATGATACTCGATCCCTTGTTGAGTGTCTGATCAATATGGCTCACCATTCACAACTGAACGCACCGCTCATTAAATCCTCCCCCCTCCACGTTTCCCAGTTTGACAGGTGTTAGATAGGTGTTAGCCTGACCAGCAAATGACGGCAGAATCCGAGTAGGTGAAACAAAGAGCGACAAACTGGTTTCAAGCTATACTCCGCAGTGGGAGTGGGGATTGCCCACGTCATCAAAGACTTGAGCAACCCCCCTCTGATACAATCCCGCCTTCGGCACCAATCATAAGATCAGCCGTTGAGGAAGGCGAATTTTCTTGGTCGCCTTCGCCCCCTCATTCCTACCCCGAGTAAGCTAGTGATTTCGAACAACGCGAGTAAGCCCGCGTATGCCGCGTAAGAAAGGCAGCCCGTTGTCCATATTCCGGAATCTCGAGTTGAATGCCACGTTTCGCCACAAGCCCTGCTGCATGATTCGAAGGTGAAGCCTATTTAATGTGGCGTTCCTTCGGAAAATCGACCCCATTCATTACGATTTCAGGGAGAGGTTTTTGAAGCAGGTAAGGTAGACCTTCCTACAGAAGGGATCTTAGAAGTCTCTAGCGGTCGAGAAAATGGTAGAGGGCAGCCTCAGCCGCTCCCCTTAAGAGAGGTTTAGCAGGCTGCAGAAAAACTGTTGTAGCGCGCGAGACTGGCGGGGCGTGTTGATTTGGTTCATCTGGTTTGTTTTGTCCATCTGGTTGGCCTAGTTCAATCAAACAAATCAGACAGACCAAATAGACAAGAGAGACCAGCCGGTCCTCGCGTTTCACGCGCCACCGTCGGTACTGCTGAGGTGATCAATGATGAGTCTTGCGTCGGCGACAGGATCTGTCGTGAAGGGGGCTGCGTGCTGTCGCGTTACGGGGGTGCTCAATCGCTCAGCCGCTTGACGGATGGGAAGAGGGAAGGACGCGTCCTCGTGAATTTGCCGGAGATGTGCCATCGCATCTCCGCGCCATCGTGGAACAGGCAGGCGCGCTATCCACGCCTCGATGGCATGAGCCACGGCTCGTCGAGCACAGACTCGAGCTTTCCCGTCGTTGTTGCCTGCCTGCGCGGCTTGGGCTGCCTCCAGCTCCTGTTCAATCAGCGCTGCTGGTGTCATCAGGCGAAGTCCTATCGATCTCTGAATGCTTGCACGGCGAGTCGCTGGTCATTGTGATCAATTGGAGATAAAATCCGCAAGTTGCTGCTCTCAGACTCGGGAGGGTTTGTCTGGTTACT
>DATHTZ010000227.1:0-4399 GCA_035462675.1 Nitrospiraceae bacterium
CGCGCCGCCGGCAAAGCGCCGAAGGTCGCCCTCGTGGCCGCGATGCGGAAGCTGCTGACGATTCTCAATGCGATGGTGCATGCGGGGACTCCGTGGCGACCGGTGGTGGCACCGAACGCGTGACAGCCAAGACAGTTGCTCGGGTCCTTACGGCTCCGTGCGCCGGTCTCGCGACGCGGCTCAGCGATTTCGCGACGAACCGTCATGAATAATGCGGGCTAAATTCCATATCATCCGGAAAAGATATTCCGGATCGGAGCCGGTTCTTTCCGGAAAGGTCTTTCTTCTCCTCCCCCCTTTCAAGCATCTGCTCAAACACGAGGTAACCACAAGACAGCGCTTTTCCATGCCTTTGATTACCGCAAAGGGTGCGTCTCGTATGTGGCATGTTCACTGCACAATGCCTTCGTTATTGAGGACGCACAGATTGTGGCTACCGAACAATTCACTTTTTTATTGAATCGGTTCGTGCGCTTTAAAGTGAGCGACGTCACCATTCCCGGTCCACAAGAAGTCGTCAATGAACTCTATGGGGGCGACATCGTACAAGGGAAGGTCGTTGATATCACTGAGAGCGGGGCGCAAGAGCAAGCGTTCATTGTCGTGAAAGTGGAAGGTATGAACGCGCTCCTCATTCTTCCCGCAGAAAAGGTAATTGGAATAGGGGATCAGTGAATGAAGTGTTGCACGTATAGTTGAGGGTGATCTCACGTGAATCAAATGACGAAAGATGCGAGATCTGTTGGATCGTGCAGGTGCAGGACCGCGGCGGGTTTTTCTGGCGAAGTCAGCCTTATATCGGGCAATGAGCACGCCTTGACCACGCAGAGATACACGTCGGCGGTGCCCACACCCCCGAGGATCTCTCTCCGTCATATTCCAAGGGGCGCGCTGGGAACGCAACAAACGGTTGAGCACGTACAGGCGTTGATTCGAGCAGGCGCGAAAGACTTTTATGTGCGCCAGAAGTCCATCGACATCTTGTTGGAGAAGCACATCACGCCCAAGGATTATCTGGCCGAGATCAAAGCCCTCTTTGAGTGGGTCCAGCAGCATATCCGTTATACCAAGGACACGTTTCAGGTGGAGATGCTCCATTCGGCGCGGCGCATGCTGGAGCTGCGGGCCGGCGATTGCGACGACATGGCTATCCTCCTGGGGGCGATGTTGGAAGCAATCGGGCACCCTGTGCGGCTGGTGATCATCGGACCAGACCCACTCCGGCAGGACCTCTTCACCCATATTTATCTGGAAGTGTTTCACAAAGGTCGCTGGATTCCGCTGGATGCCACGATGCCTTACCCGATGGGCTGGGGACCGCGAGCATGGGTGCGAAAAGTCATCACAATTGAAAGGAGACCAACCATGATGTCTGAGGATCTGGAACTACACGACATTGGTGCTGAGGTGGAGGTGCCCAAGTGGCTGCATGGACTGATCCAGGCTATACGAAGCGAGGCCATGCAGCCAAAAGATGAGCGGGTGAAGTCGCTGTGGAATCTATTGCGAGAACGGCATGAGTTAAGTACACACCCATGGCTCAAGGAGGTTTTGCAACGCATCTGGACCAAGGGACTTGCCGCTCGACCACGCCCGTTGACAACAGAGAAATTGGTCACGCGTTTGCGGCACATCGGTATCCTGTCTTCGGCAGGAGCAGGCACAGCAGTCCATCGCCCGGGAGCTGGGCGCCCTGGGGCTCCCATGGCTATGCGACCAGTTCGGGTTGTCGCAGTCAGACCGGTGGGGCCGCATCGATGAGGGGCACGCGGAAATGATGTGTACTTGTTCAAAGTGTGTGGCGGGTCGAAACGGTGACATCGCATCCGTTGGACAAGGGCTCGATACCGTGGAGGTTCACAGCATGCAACAGGGAATAGACCTCTACTACGCATTCAATCGCTTCGGGCCGTCCCTCGTGATGACGATTGACCATTCTCGGGTGATCCCGCCCGTCGTCGTCGAACTCGGCGAATTAGTGGGTCTGATGTATCGCTCTGACAAAGGACAACCGGGTCAACCGCGTACCTACATTCATCGGATGGAGGACCCACCGCACCTGGTCAGCAACATCGAAGGAACGCAACTCTATATCGTGGGCGGCAGCTACCAGGTGACTCTGCGAGGAATCGAGGGCTGAGCGATAGAGATCCACGTAGGCGACATTGTGTGCTGGTGGTTCGCCGGGCACATGTGAGGGGGGGATGACATGAGAAAAGATCGACGGCTCGGTCTGGATGAGTTGATGATCGTGAATCCCAGTTCATTGGGGACGGAAGCCATGTTTCTGGGCGAGGACGGCACCTTATATCAGGTACAAGGCCTGAGTGAGGAAAAAGCATTGGCAGGATTGGGGCAATGTTTTCTGGGTGAAGATGGGTCGCTGTATCAGGTGCAAGGCTTTGATGTGATCGGTTCGGCTGAGCTTGGCGAGGGTTCCGGCGCAGACTTGGGAGCAGATGACATCCGTGCGCTCGGCCGATATTTCCTCGGGGCCGACGGTGGGTTGTATGAGGTTGTCCGATAGGCAGTGATTGTTACGAATACATAAAGGAGGTTGCTATGTCAAAGGTTCAAGGTGTCAAAGAAAAACTTCATTCCCCTCTCTACGATGCCTTCTTCGTGAAGGAAGAAAAAAAGGATGGAACGAACCTAAAACAGTTCACAGACTTTATGACAGATCCACGGGTGATTCGTTTCTTTGTGGATATCCAGAGCAAAACAAAGCTGGAAACGAATCTTCAAGCTTCCGGTGTCTTACCCAGCCTGAATACCTTCGAAGCGCGGGCGTTGCGCGTAGTGGTGTCCAACCTGCGCCCCTCAGAGTCTAAAGGTAGTACGGGGGGTGCCCCGAGAACCAGCGGCAATGAAAGTGCGATCTTGGCAGACTTGATCTACAACTCGGTGACCTCGTTGATTGTAGGGGAAAAGATCATGATCGAGATGCCCACCTTCTGGTTTCCATCCGGCGCTGGCGTAAGTCCGGGCCTTACCGTCTCCAACCACGGCGAACCTGATCCAACCGCGACATTCCGTTTTGCAGAACCGGTGTATATCGAGCCACAGCAGAACTTCCGTGTCGAGATGGCGTTTCCTCAGGGAGTACCTGGAGTACGGGGGGTAGATTCAGGTGACGAGAAGAAGTTGGCTCACGTGCCGGGCCCGTTGCGTATCTGGGTCGTGCTGGATGGCTATCTGACACGCGATGTCCAGTCACCGGTGTAATCCAGAAGGAGGGCGAACCATGAGGTATTTAGGTGACGACGAAGCAACGCAGATGAGGGGTATCGACTTGTACCAGGGGGCTGATGGCAATCTATACGAGTGGGTTGAAGGAGTGGACGAATGGGGTGAGCAAGGGCTGTCCGAACCTGAAGGCCCGGCACTGAGTGGACTGGGCGCCCTGTACCAGGCGCCGGATGGAACCCTGTATCAGATGCATGGCCTGGCAGAAGGAGAGGAAACCGGCGGGGAGCAACCCGCTGGCGGGGGGCCACCTGCAGGCGAGGAGCAATCCGCGGGTGAAGAGCAACCCATGAAGGCGATGGGCCCCAGAGCACAGGGGCTTCGAAGATTTCCGAGCCGGCGCCCGCATCGGCCTGGCCCTGGCGTGAAGGGCAGGGCGCCTCGGAAGAAAGGCGGCTTTCTCAAGAAGTTATTACCCATTGCGAAGTTCGCTTCACGGTTCATACCTATACCTGGGGCAGGGGCAATCGTGAGAGGCGGTCTGACGGTGGCCGACAAGCTCCTAACCCGGAAGGGGGTCTCTGGCTATGATGGCCTTGGCGCCCTGTACGCAGCACCCGACGGTTCTTTGTATCAAGTCCAGGGACTAGCAGAGGAGGAGTTACAGGGTTTTGCCGAAGACGAAGAACTCAAAGGCTTTGCCGCAGATGAAGAACTGCGAGGCCTGGATGAAGACCAGGAGTTGCGGGGTTTGGATGCGGACGAGGAGCTACGGGGTTTCGACGCGGATGAAGATCTCCGTGGATTTGCTGAAGACCAGACCATGCAGGGCATCGATGGCTATGTGCGGCAGGATGGTATGGGTGGACTGGACGCCTACGTGCCGCAGGCGCCTCCACAGACGCGTTGGCACGTGACGCCCGTCCAGGCGGCAGAGATATGGAAACCACTGTGGTAAGAATTCCCTGTCCCGTGTCTCAGGTCCTCTGTCCGACGTTCCATCCTAGAACGAGGCGCCTGGGACAAGGAGCAGGCCAGTAGGAGGTACTGACCATGCGATTAGGACTCAGTCAAACTCAGGAGCAAGCGCCCACGCGTTCAGCATCGGACAGCATGCCGCAGCCGCCTGCCGCACCGACGACCAAGGAAATCGCCTATGACTATGTAGCCAGGTTTGTCCTCACGGGGGTACGCGGCAACCGTGTGCAGGACG
>DATHTZ010000228.1:0-4684 GCA_035462675.1 Nitrospiraceae bacterium
GGGTCGACATAAAGCTGGCGGCTGATATCCGTGATGGTCGAGACCAACGTGTGAGGGGAGTCATAGTGCAGCATCTGCGCCAGACTTGGATTGGCCATCAGGAACCGCCCGTCCGGTGTCGTCTGGAAGATACCCTCCACCGCATTCTCGACGACGCTTTGATAGCGCGCTTCAGCCTGTCGTTGCGCTTCCTCGGCTTGCTTTCGCCTCGTGATGTCACGAATGATTCCACTGTAAAATGTCCCCTCGAGGCTCTTTCCGATTCCAATGGAAAGTTCCAACGGGAATTCGGTGCCGTCCTTTCTCAAGCCATGGAGTTCAACCGTCCTCCCCATGACGCGGGTCTCGCCGGTTGTCCCTAGCCGTATTATTGCTGCTTGATGCGACTCCCTGTATCGATGTGGCATCAGCAACGTAAGCGACTGACCGATCACTTCCCCCTCGGTATAGCCAAAAAGTCCCACACCAGCCTGATTCATGAAGAGAATCAATCCGTTGCGGTCGGCTAGCACCACCACGTCGGGGGTGATCCCAACCACTGTTCGGAACCGTTCTTCACTGGCACTCAGATCACCCTCGACACGTGCCACCTTGGATACCAACCTCTGCGCATCAGCGATTTGACGGAGAGCGAACTTAAGTTCATACGAGTTGTACGGTTTGCTCACATAGGTGAAGGCGCCGCAGTGGAGGGCCTCCACCGTATGACTCTCATGTGTGGATGCGGTGAGCACAATGACCGGGAGCAGGGGGGCCAATTTCTTTACTTCTTGAAGGACATCCAAGCCGCTCAGGTCCGGCAATCCAAGATCTAAAATCATGACCCCGACCTGTCCCTTCTCGACCTCGCGCAGGGCATCACGTCCCGCCTGTACCGCGCGAACCGCATACCCATCATGCTTCAGGAAATCGCTCAGGGCCATACAGATGTCCGGCTCATCGTCCACAATGAGCACGGAAGGGAGAGGGGGTGAGAGTGGGCTGGTATCCATAGTGCGGTCGGATCCCAGTAGAACAGGAAAAATATGCCGGTAAGAGCTTGCACCTATCGAAGAAAAAAGTAAACTGGGTCCCTTATTAAAAATTTCTTGCTGAGCTTCCAACCTTGAGACTGCTTCACACACCAACACCATATTATTGAGGCTGAGGAGTTCAGCGCGAGGACTTTTCGCGGCACTGCCTAGCCCTCATTATTCATGAAGGTTCGATGTAAAGGCGTGCAGACGAGAAGCGAGACGGGCACTCGGAGCCGTGAAGCCCTGAGGTATACTCGTGCAGTATGTCGAAGGGCAGAACGGAGAGACTGCCCATCACAGCCACGTATCCGCGCTTACAGCAGGAGCTTTATGAATAATTCGGGCTAGGAGGGCGTGCTGCTCACAATCTCCTGATAGTACGATTCCAACATGATTGCGCGGGCTGGCTCGACAATCACCAACTGGCGTTGATCAAAGGTGTTCGCACAATACAGATAGGCCCCCTCCTCTGCCTGCCCGAGTTCGACATGCAGCTGACGCCCGTCTGCTTCCTGACGAGTGGTCTCTTTGAGAACGCGCTTGCTATTCAGCTGTTCCCAGACATGCTGCGCGGAAGGCCAATGGTTCTCATAGAGCGGGGCGTCGAGATCGCTGGAACCGGTCTTCAACTGAGTTCGATCAAACGTCCGGCCTTCGTCTGGTTCCGGCGATTCATTCCAGTTGCGTGACGCTCCCTTCCCCAACAGATAAAAGGGTCCATCGTCGGCCACGTCTTCGACTAACCGATATCGAATCAATTCCGGCTGCTCGATCGGGCCAAGATCTCGTGCAGCCAAGGCCCGCTGCAACGGGACTCGTCTTGCCAACTGACGGGTTTTCTCAAACACGATCATGCGGCCCTTTCGGGCTAATAACGCGCTGAGCCGATCCAGTCCTACGTCGATGCCCGTTCGTTGTTCGAATGCGGCCTGCGGCTTCGCATCATGGGCACGTTCGAACGTCTGCCAGTTTCGACTTGGAATCCCAGGATCTTGCTCGGCCTGCACTAGCGCATGCGTGGCCACAATCAGATCATACGACCCCTCAAAATTTCCTGACTCCACGTCGACGCAGTCGAATCGGAGATTGCTCAGGCCTAGCGCTCGTGCCTTCTCTCGTGCTACCGCAATCGACGCAGGTGAGCGATCGATACCGACGAGTTGTTCCTCAGGACATTGTGTCGCATAGAAGGTTGTCAGAATTCCAACGCCACAACCAACATCGAGGATGCGATCCATATCGCCGAGATAAGCCGCCACGCGCAAACCAATCTCGCAATAGTATTCGTAGCGCTGGCTGTAAAGGACTGGGAGGATCTGCGGCTGGGCAGTCAGGTCGTAGAAGGCGACTTCATCGCCACGCTCCCCTCCCCCCCGCTTTCGTTCGATCTGAGTGTTAAGTTGAGTCAGATCTGCAGGAGAAAGGTGTTTCCGCTGCCAGGCGAAATAGTCTGCGTCTGACGTGAACCGCCTAAGCCCCCACCAGGCTAAATGCGAACGGAGCGATTGCAACAGTGAGTCGTTGATCATTGATAGCGCCTCGACACGCCTGCTCAAAACGTTTTCCAGCGAGGCTGCAAGGAGTGCGAACCACGAGGCGTACGCGGTGAGGGTACGTTGAGTGGTTCGCACGACTGAGAGCGAAGCTGGAGAGCATTTTCAGCAGGCGACTACGGCCTCTTGAGCATGATCGCGTCAAAATACGCCTCCGGCACCGGATGCGGGTAGCGCAGCTGGCCTGAGCCGAATGCGACATATTTTTCGCAGGTCAATTGCTCAAGGCCGATCGGACCCTTGGCATGGAGACGAGAACCATTAAGCCCAATATCGGTGCCCATCCCGTAGCTATCACCGGCATTAAGCCGGGACGACGCATTGACGAACACCGCACTCGCATCCACTTCACGCGTGAACCGCAAGGCCGACTCATAGCTCGTCGTCGCGATGACGGCGGTGAGGCAGGGACCATGCTCCACGATGTGGGCCAAGGCTTCGTCCAGATCCGCGACCATTTTGACGGCCAATACGGACGACTGGAACTGGGCATGCCAATCCTCTTCCTTTGCCGGGATGATCGAAGCATGTCCTGTCATCGCCATCTGCCCCATGAGAGCCATGGTCTTCGGACAGGCCCGCACCTCGATCTTAAATTCTTCGAGCATGCGGTTGACCAGTGGAGGCAAAAACTGTCGCCCAATCACCTGTTGCACGAGCAGCGTGTCAAGCGAGTTCGAGGCAATGGCCTTCTGCACTTTGGAACTAATCGCCACGTTTTGAGCCATCGGCAAATCGGTGTCAGCATCCACGTACATATGCGTGAGCCCCCCGTCATTGCAAAGCACCGGCATCTTCGCCTGCTCAACCACGGCTTTGCGGAGAGCGGCCCCGCCACGAGGAATAATCGCATCGAGGATTTTACCGGATCGAATCAGCTCGACTGCCACCTCTTTTTCCGAACGTTCAATGATGATCCATGCGCCAGCCGGCACCCCATTCTGTTCCGCAGCTTCGCGCAATCCGGTCCCGATAGCCTGCTGCGTCAGGCCCCATTCCGGCGCGCCACGAAAGACACACAGATTCCCCGACTTAAAACAGAGTGCGATCGACTCCACAGTAATGAGTGGACTCAGTTCCGATACAACGCCGATCACTCCGATCGGGACGCGTACACGACTGATTTGCAGCCCGTCAGGACGTTCCCACCGCGAGGTGACGGCGCCGACCGGATCGGGAAGATCTGCAATCATTCGAAGACGATCGACCATCTCCTTGATATCGTCCGATGTCATGCGAAGGCGGGCCACAGCGGCTTTCATCCGGTCTTTTATGACATCGGCCTCGAAGGACTTTCCGACCGCATCCACATCCTTCTCGTTCGCCGCCAGAATTTTCTCTTCATCTGCCGCCAATCGATCCGCCATCGCCCGCAAGGCTTTCTCTTTAACAGGGCCAGACAGTAGCGCGAGACTGCGCGCAAGAGTACGACATTCTCTTAATAGTTTATCAATGTAAATCTTAACTGGAACTTCAGGCATTATACCCCCCGTGAAACGTAAATCGTGTGATGGGAAACGCTCACAGCAATATCCTCAAGTCGCACCACCTGAATGGCACCGCCGGACTATAGCATGCTATTTTTCAGATGGTAAACAGCCCTGCATCGGGCCGTCTGATATCCTCCGGAGTCTTAGCGCCTCTTCTTTTAGAGCTAAACGCCACCCCACCCATCCCCAGAGCAACGATAGCGGAACCAGAACCCTTGCCATCTGTCCTGCTGTAACACCGAACACTTTCAGCCCGCTTACAATCCACCCAGCCGTCGCATCGCCCTCACGCGAAACCGCTGTATCGATACAGTTCTGAGCTTATATTTCTCCTCCCGACTCACCACCGTGAAAAGAACCTCGCGAGCCGGCTTGGCGAGTGTATATTCGC
Organism: Nitrospiraceae bacterium; assembly: GCA_035462675.1. Lineage (GTDB taxonomy): Bacteria > Nitrospirota > Nitrospiria > Nitrospirales > Nitrospiraceae > Palsa-1315. The sequence goes on from DATHTZ010000228.1 coordinate 4,451, forward strand.
CGACTCGCCGCACAATGGCACTCGCGACAGGGAGCACAACGAGTGCTGATGCCAACCCAAACCGGCTGATCACCCGGCTTGTCACCGTCACCTGCATCAGAAACCTCAGCTCGTTTGACGACTAGATCGATGAGGGAAAACATACGAGTGCGCCCTTCCGGAGAGGGAATTTGTTCGCTAACCAGCCTCATTTGTTCCAGATTCAAGAATGCTGCGGTCGTCGTGAGGAAGAAC
>DATHTZ010000229.1:0-1555 GCA_035462675.1 Nitrospiraceae bacterium
CAGGCATTTGTTGGCTGTATCGCCAACATCGAGGCCAACGTCGCCAACGTCGCGCGCAAGGGTTTCGATCTTGAGGCGATGTATCAGCCGATCTTGAAGCGCGTGCGCACGAAATTCCGAACCCGTTGCAACTTTGGACAAGCATTCAAGCGAACCGACTGAATAAACCTCAGCGACCGATCGAGACTGGAAGCAGATGGAAAGTTCCACATCAGAGCGGGAAAAGTTGATAAGCTTGTCCGCCGGGAGTCCAGGCCTGATGAGACGCCATCGACAAAGTCTCTATCGAAGCTCGCGAGGGGGCCTCGCGCATCCTGATTCCCCTGCTGGCGGCGGGGGAGCTGGCTTTTCGCGTCAGCCCCGCTCTGGTCTGGGTGACGATCATCCTGGCTTGAACTCTCTCCCTCACCCGGACTCACCCGCCGGAAGGCACGTGACACACGCCGATATAGCCCATTTCGACGCCTTGGAACGCGCAGAGTGCGTCCAAGAGGCAGTGGAACGTGCGCAAGCCCTGGTTGGCGGGTACATTCTCCAGGAAACTGGCCAGGGGATGAAGGACCTGATTTCAGGAATCGTCCCAACACTCCTTCTCGGCGTTGGAATACTGGGGCTCACCACCGGTGCCGGAGCGGCGGGTGGCGCTCTCCTGGGGTCGTTGGGAGCAGGCGTTGGAGCCGTGCCGGGAGGTGTATTCGGTGCATCCGCAGGGTTCGAAGCCGGAATGGCACTTTTGGACGCACTCGGCCTCGGTTTTCTGTTCGCTTATCTTTCGGACAAGTTGCCCGAGGTCTACAGCCTGCTTCGAAGCGGGTTGAGGCGCGCTTGGGAAGCACCCGATTCAGCATACGGGATGGAAGACTTTGCGATAGACGCCGCTGTCCGTGAAATTGCGAGGGCCTTGGCAGTTCTGTTCTCACTCATCCTTCAGGGCATTGTGGCGTTCTTGATGGTGAAAGGTGCCAAGTCGGCCGCAGAGAGACTGCCCGAACTACTTGGAAAGCTGCGAAGCAGCCGATTGGGAAACGGCTTTGCCAAATGGATTGAGCAGAACTATGACGCCTTAATTCGAAGTTCGCAGAGTGGGCAGAATCGACCGCCTCGTACCAGCGGTGGGGGAACGCTGGGCAAGCGCGAGTCTGAAGTGTGGCCTAATGACATCGAAGAGACTAGGAAGGCTGACGCCGGTACTCAGGGTGATCCCGAACACTTCAGAAAGATCTATGAAGCTGTTGAAATCCGGAGGCAGGCCGCCCAAGAGGGCCGCGAACTAACGACGGCAGAAAAGATAACGGTTTCTGAAGCGCGAGGAGAACTCAACGCCTTCTATGCGATCGATTTGTTTGAACCGGGTGAAGCATTCCGAAATTACAAACAGATTCAGAGCTTTGGCAAGAAGGACACACATAACTTTGACGGTGTTTGGGAGGATCCCGACGGAAACGTGCTTATTGTGGAAAGCAAGGGTGGAAACAGCCGGCTGGCGCCGGGGCAAATGAGCTACGATTGGCTGGTCGATAGGGCCAAGAAATTGGGTCCTCCGGTAGGCGAGAAA
>DATHTZ010000230.1:0-2220 GCA_035462675.1 Nitrospiraceae bacterium
TATCACTACAAGGCTAAGCCTCTGGACAGGTTGCGTCTGGTTACAATTGCTCACATGGCACAAATCGATTAGGGAGCAGCGCTTCCACAGCCGGTCTGGCTGGAAATGGATTCTGGGCCGATACTGTCAACAATGTTGATGAGATCTTCTGGTGGAGAGTGTGGGTTGTGCGTCACGCTGCTTCCGTCAGCTCTAGAACAGGCTGCGGCAGCTCAGGAGATACGCGTCACCATTCACGCGTACAGGGCCAGGATGCTGCGAGCGGGCCGTTTCGGCATCCGGCTCGGCCTTGCCAGGCATGATCTCCCTTACACGACTTCGCGAATCGAGTTTTCCACGACTGTCTTGATAATTTCCCACCCATCTTTTTGCCCTCGTGCGAGCGCCTTTGCGAATTGCCAAGCTTGTTCAGTGGTGATCTTGCCGGGAAGTGGCGGCTCATTGGGATCAACAACAGCTTGAATAACCGCCGGACCAGGATGGGTGAATGATTCACGTAACACGCTTTCCACCAGCTTTGGATCGTCGACGGTATAGCCAGCCACTCCACAAGCTTTGGCAACTGCTTCAAAGTCAATCGGGTGTAACTGCACGCCATACTGGGGAGTTCCCTCGAACGCAATCTGCTCCCACTTAATCATGCCCAACACGTTATTTTTCATGATCATAACCTTCACGGGCAGATTGTATTTCGCCAGTGTGGCGAGTTCGCCCATCAGCATGGTGAGCCCACCGTCTCCGGTTATGCAGACAACTTGCCGACCCGGATGGGCCACCGCTGCGCCAATACTATAGGGGAGGCCGTTCCCCATTGAGGCCAGCGTGCCGGAAGCAGAAAATTGCATTTCGCCTTTTATGTGGATATGACGGGCAGCCCATGTCGTCACGGTGCCGGTATCGCAGCAAATGATCGCGTCGTCATGCAGGAACTGGTTTAATTGACGAACGACCACCTGAGGTTTTAACGGTAGATCCATGCGTGTCCCCCGCTCCTCCATCAACGAATTCCATTGCTTCACGTGCGCTTGCGCCTGTTCCAAGAAATTGCGATCCGTCTTCAACTGGATGAGCGGCAGCAAGGCTCGCAAGACATCCACACACCGACCGACAAGCCCGACCTCGACCGGATAGCGAAGGCCGATTCTTGAAGAATCAATGTCGATCTGAATGGCCTTGGCCTGACCTGGCTTAGGATAGAATTCGAGGCAGGGAAAACTGCTGCCGGCGATAATCAGAGTATCACAGTCTTCCAATGCTTCTTGCGACGGTGCGGTTCCAAGCAAACCGATTCCTCCGGTGGTATAAGGGCTATCATCAGGCACCACCGCTTTCCCCAACAGTGGCTTCACAATCGGGGCGCCCACTGCTTCAGCCAATTGTAATATTTCATTGCGTGCAGTGAGACAGCCTTGCCCCGCTAGAATTGCCACCTTTGATCCGGCATTAATGATCTCTGCCGCCTGTTCGACTAGGACTTTCGGCGGCAGCGGACGCGTATCGCTGGAGATATCGCCGCTGTGCTTCGGAATGTTCGTGGAGGAGCGAGGCCCCTCGGCGGTCCATTTTTGTATATCCTTGGGTATGGTGATATGGGCCACCGAACGTCTAGCAATGGCTGTTTTCAAGGCTTCGTCGACCACGTTGTACACATGAGCCGGTCCCATGACTCGCTCGTTATATGCTGCGACATCCATAAAGACCTTGTCGAGGGACACGTCTTGTTGGTAATGCGTTCCAATAAGGTCATGAAATGTGTGGCCGGTGATTGCGAGGACGGGCTGACCATCGAATTTGGCGTCATAGAGCCCGTTCAATAGATGAAGCCCGCCAGGTCCCGACGTCGCGAGACACACCCCAAGTTTGTGCGCATACTTCGCATAGCCACAGGCCGCGAAGGCGGCCGTTTCCTCATGGCGGACTTGGATGACTGTAATTGCGTCTCGATGCATACGCAGAGCTTCATAAATACCGTTAATGCCGTCGCCAGGCAGGCTAAAAATAGTATCGACGCCCCGATCGATCAGTCGTTCGACCAGCATGTCCGCAACTGTCTTGCCCATTATTTACTCCATAGGTAGAAGACAAGGCCCATGCATTGATGAAAAAGGCGAACGCAAGAGTGATGGCCAAAGTATGCCCATGAGACAACCTATGGTCTGTTCAGTATTGCTCATGGTTTGTGAATTTATTGAAGGTCGAAGGGAGCCGGTGTAATGACCA
>DATHTZ010000231.1:0-6936 GCA_035462675.1 Nitrospiraceae bacterium
CTGGTTGCAAAGCGGGAAGGCGCAGGCTGTGATCATCGTGCCGGAGAAGTTCCAGGAGCTTTTGCTATCGGGGCAGCCGGCCAACGTCCAGACGCTCATCGACGGTGTGTTCCCTCTTCGAGCGGATATCACCAAAGGTTATGTGATCGCCATCAACAGCGCCTTCAGCGAAGAGCTGCTCGTTGATTTCTTCTCTCGCCGGAGCGGAATTTCTCGCCCACAGGCGGAGGTTCGGGTGCGGCCCATCAAGCTGGAGGTGCGCTATCTTTACAACGAAGAGGTTCGGAGCACATGGTCCATGGTGCCGGCGCTCGTGATGTTTACCTTGATGCTCTCGTCTCCCTTGCTGACCGCGCTGGGGATCGTCCGAGAGAAAGAGACCGGCTCCATCTACAACATTTACAGCTCCACGGTGACTCGAGTCGAATTTCTCGCCGGTAAGTTGCTCCCCTATGTACTGATTTCCTGGGTGAACGCCGTGGTCCTGTGGGTGATGGCCACTCTGTGGTTCGGCGTGCCCTTTAAAGGTAACCTGCCGTTCTTTCTCGCAGCCTCATTGGTGTTCGTGCTGAGCAGCACCGGTATCGGCTTGCTCGTGTCGCTGCTGGTCCGCACCCAGATCGCGGCCCTCCTCGTTACGATGATCGTGAGCATCCTCCCGACAATCCTGTACTCCGGCCTGATGGTTCCCGTCTCCTCCCTGAGTCCCGGCTCGCAGATCCAGGCTCACCTATTCCCGGGCATGTACTACACCAACATCGTCCGCGGAGCGTTTCTAAAGGGGGTGGGTCCTGAGGTGTTATGGGTGGACGCCCTCGCCCTGGCCGTATATGCCGCCGTCTTGGGAAGCGTCGGGTACAGGCTCTTTACGAAGAGGCCACGATCATGAAATCTGTGCCGGGACCCAATTCACAGCGCGCCGTCATCTGGTGGCGTCGTTTGGTAGTCATGACCAGAAAGGAGATGCTTCAGTTGTTTCGGGACGTGCCGATCGTCCTGTTCCTCGTGTACTCCTTCACGCTGGCGATCTACATCACAGGGAACGGTCTCCGGTCACAACTGCACAATGCGAGTTTGGCGGTCTACGACGCCGATCACAGCTTCTCGTCGCGTGATCTCATCCACAAGTTCCAAGCTCCCTTCTTTCGCCTGGAAGGGGAGATTGCCGATCCTCAAGAAGGTCTTCGTCTGCTGGATCGGGGCAAAGCGATGGCGATCTTGGAGATCCCGCCACGTTTTCACGAACAGCTCGTGGCGGGCGAACTCACGGCGATACAACTGCTCGTGGACACGACCAACTCGCCGCAAGGACTGTCCGCCGCCAATTACGCCGCGCGGATCGTCGCGCGGTTCGGACAGGAGAATGCCCTGGCGAGAGTCGGAAGTTCAGAGGAGTCGTCACAGAACTTGCCGGTCATCGAGAGCGACCATCGGGTCTGGTACAACCCGGATCAGAATGAGGCCTGGTTCGAGTCCATTTCACATCTCCTCCGCCAGATTACGATCTTTGCGATTCTGCTTCCCGCGGCAGCTTTGGTTCGGGAGAAAGAGCGGGGCACGGTGGAGCAACTATTGGTCTCGCCATTGACGCCGTTGCAGATCATGTTGCCCAAGGTACTGTCAACGACGATGGTGATTCTCTGCGGCACGGCGGTCGGCCTGTTCGGGATCATGCAGCCGGTGTTTGGGGTGCCGATCAACGGAAGCATCGTGTTGTATTTCGGCCTCACGGCGCTGTTCGTCTTCACCACTGCCGGCATCGGATTGGCCGCCGCGACGCTGGCGAGGAATCAAGCGCAAGTGGGTTTGATGACGCTGCTTGTGGTCGCTCCGATGTTGCTGCTGTCAGGCCTCATGGCGCCGATGGAGGCCATGCCGGAATGGGTGCGTCACCTCATGGCGCTATCGCCCCTGCGCTATTTTATCGAGATTACTCATGGCATTCTCTTAAAGGGGGCTGGCTTGAGCATCTTATGGGACTCAGCGCTCAAGATGGCGTTGCTTGGCGCAGCGTTGTTCGGCTTCGGCATGTGGCGTTTCCGGAGACAGTTTGAGTGAGGCGAGGAAGTGCTGTGCGAAATTTGTGCTAAAAATCTGCACAATGGATTGCACCTATAGAATTAAGAGCGAGGCCCATAAGTTATTGGAAGATGTGGTGAGCCGGCTGGGACTCGAACCCAGGACCCTCGCCTTAAAAGGGCGAAAAGATGGTTTTAGACAAGGGCTTGGTTTTGCAACGGTTTCCCCGTTTTTACTTTGCAAACAATAACTTGAGAAGATTCTATCTATTCTATTGATTCTATAGAATTCGCTCTTTTGTGCGGATTTTTAGCACAAATTTAGCACAGCGGAATGGGGTGAACCCCTCGGTTGAGACAGTTTGGAATAAGCACACTTGGTGGTTCAATACATGGGGCTCCTCACACCCCTTCTGTTGCTTCAGCCTGATCCCTGGCTGCTGCTGCTGCTCGAGCGAGTGCTCGAGGCGTAAAAAACCGCATGATGGCTCCGGTCGGAGGGGGCGCCGAACTGGCCGCCTGCTCGAACTCATCCGGTGAGTGATAGCCCAGCGCCGAATGGAACCGGTCGCGATTGTCGTACTGCTCGATGAACGCGGCAATGTTCGCACACGGGGAAGCTCGCGGAGGCGGCGACGGCACTGCAATCCCACCAAGAAGGCGGTGACCACCTCCACGCCCGGATAAGTAGCGCTTTCACCAGACTAGCTGGGGCCAGGAGGATCTTCACGATCTTCTCCCGTGAGCAAGTCGGCTTCTTGCGCTTCGAGTGGCTGCAGATCGGTCAGAATGCCCTGTAGCACCTGCCGACGTTGCTGCAGTCCTTTCTTCGGGACATCTCGTGTCGATGGTTCCTGAGCTGATTCCGGCAAATTTACCAGCGCTTCGGCTTCCCCCACGGTTGCATACTTGTAAGATTCCACATACTGATGATTCACGCCGTATATTTTGATCAGCATGTCTTCCGTGTCAGCGTCAAACTGATCGAAGGTGGGATTCACCACCGTGTGGTGGGCGAGGCCTTCGAGCTTATCGATCTGCGCCTTGAGACCATCGCTCCGGGATTCCGCATGATACATCGAATTGACTTCGGTCATAACGTTGTCTCCTTCCCTGTTGACCATAGCATCCTATCAGCCCCGTTTTCCCTTGTATGAGCAATAGTGATCAGCCCTGGATACCTCGACTTCGGTATATTGGCGTCATCGAACGAGCCGCTGATGAAGAGTGCGCCCAACCTGCTGACACTGAAGGTGGGATGCACTTGGCACGAGGGATGCCGATAGTTCACGTCCCCGGATGTCGGCAGGGTCCGCGGGAATTCACTTATAACGCACCATACGCTCGGGGACGTAACCAATGATTCGAAAGAGACTGGAGAACTGGACGACAATCAGATGTAAAAGAGAGACGGAATGGATCACGAGTGGTGACCGTTTGACCAAGGAGGAATCATGGGAGATCATCGTCAGAAAAGGATTGAAGAGATCGCTGCTGAGATAACCGGGCCTATTGTGGAGGCCATTATCACAGCCGGAGCCAATGGCAGCGATGGACGTCTTTCCGATACTCCGAAAGCCAAAGCAATAGGAGAGGCCGCCAGAGTCATATATGAGGTGGTCTTTACTGGAGTTCTTGCCAGTCTGAAACCAGGTACATCGAGTGCGCTGCCAAAACCGGGTGATCTTCTTGACCGTGTCACTGGGAAACCAGTCCTGGCCTCTCAACAGTGAGTACGGTGATCCTGGAGCGACCTCAAGAAATGGAAATGTATTCAAGAAGAAAGCGTGTGACGAACGGCGAAGCGCTACCTCGAAGAGGGGTTGATGTTCCATAACGGGTGAGCAGACGTGGGAGAATCGGTGACCAGGAACAGCGACTCACGATTTCGAGCGCAACGACTCAACGCAAGTTAAATGGTTGGGAAGGATGTGCCAGACGAGTTCGGAGGAATAGAACAAGAACTTTGAATGGCATAATATTTGACTGTGCACGGGAAAGCGACGATGGGGACGAATGGAAGCCTGAGGGATTTGTAGTGCGGCGTGTCGACGGGTGCAGTAGAGGAGCGGCACGCACGACCCGCTGATTAAGAGTGAACTAATGGGGATGACTCAAGTTATTGAATGCTTGGGCCATCCCCTTGTCATTGCTGGTGATCGTCGATCTTGCTTTCTGGCTCTATCTGTCTAGTTCTGATCCATTCCCCCCTGAATTGTCTCTTTCGCTAACACTCTAATAACACCTGAGGGGATCGGGGGGGGAGACCTTTGCGCAGTGAGGCCGGGGGGCGGGCGCGGGGACTAGGTACCCTGTGTTACGGTTTCGTTTTTTCAAAAATTACAAAAAGACGCAACGGTCGCCAGGCTAGGCTCCCGCCGGGCCTTTCGCGGTTGATCCCCTGGTACCTCTCTCGCCGAAACTGCCTCCCATCTGCTCTCCGACTCTCACTTGAACGCGAGGCTAGCATGGGAGAGCTTCTCTGGGTAGGCTTCGGCAATACCGAGGACAATGGTCCAGCCTAGCGGGACGGCAACAACGGTGACTATGATGGCAAGCAGAAAGCCTGCTCCGGCAAGCGCGCGTAGACAGGTCATGATGACGCCTCCTTGGTATTCAGCCTGTGAAAGTCTGTGCTATGAAAAGATTAGCGCAGGAGGTGTGGAGCAAAAGACCTGAAGGAAGTACTTCGGAGGAGGGATAGAGCCTTGGGGCTGGCGACTCTAGGGAAGCGATGCAGAGAAGCACTTCGCTGACCGCTCAGGAGCGTGGCGAGTGCGAGACCATCATGGTGACCACGCCGGATTCCGGGGCGAGCGGACGAGAACGGATTCATCTCAGCCGGACTGCCCCCGACCATCCTTGCTTGACCAATTCAGGATAGACTTTAGTCCCATCTGGCAGGGTCACATCGCCAAGGGGCCGTTGTGGCCGTAAGTCTGAAGCGTTATTTTCATACGTGCGTCTCGGTCCTTGCCTCCTGGAGAAGGCGGAACGCGTTGATTGGTTCATCTGGTTTGATTCGTTCATCTCATTGGGCTTATTTACACACGCAAATGAGACCAAATTAGACTATGGAGAGGAACCCTCCTGTGTGCACACCCTTAGCTGGTCTATTCGATGCGTTCCGGTGAATCAAATTTCATCCAGCGGCGGATCATTTCGTACACTTGGACCGCTTCCATACGTCTAGAGCAGCCTTCGTACAGGCCAAAATGTGGGGAAAATCGTGGACCGCAACCAAGGACCAGTATTTCTAGATTAGGCATGTGGATTGCTGGATACTTGGCCAGCTCGCGTCTCGGTTTCTGCTATTCCATGGAAAGGCCCCCAAGAATGAACATCCTTCTCGCCATCCTGTTTTTGCAACCGCTGGTGCTCGTGAGTCTGTACCTCTATGTGTCAGGCGTGTTTACCACTCGGAGAGCGTTCCGATTTACCGTTTATTATATCGTGTTGGCCTTCTTTGCACTGTCTATCACCAGTCAACTTTCCTACCCAGGCTACGACCTCTTGGCATCAACCGCGATGTTGTTGAGCGAGGTGCTGCCCGAATCTTAGACAGCTCTCAATAGACTAACCGAACTCCGCCATGGGACTTCAATGGCTGCTCCTCTTCCTCACACCTACGGCGGCAGCCCGTATTTGTGCTTGCCGAAGGCTAAAGCCCACGCGGCCTGCCTCGCTTTCTTGCCGTAGGCTTGTCCTCTCTCGGGGCAGTCAATGCCGCAGGCGGATGCGTCAGCATGGTGCTCGTTCAGGACTTCGTATCGCCGTCGAGGACGGAGACGACCGAGCCTGAGAAGTCGGCGTGTGCTCACAATGGGTAGAGCAAGAGCAGAAACAGGCTGACCAGGTAGCGCATCCGTCGCCTGCTGCCTCACTTTTGCTTCACCACAATCTGATCCTTGACCTTGGCATAGGTACCGGTGGGACACTCCGCTCTGCACGAGATGCTAGAACCATTGGATGCAAGGCAGGACAAAGACATGAACTGCAACCGGCACCTTGCCGTCTCCAGTGAGCTCCCGGTGCCAATTATAAGTGCGTTCCCGGAAGCCACTGAGTTGCTCATCTTGAATTCCCGCAAACAGCATCGTGTTAATACCGCCCCCGTAAATTGAATCAAGATCATGCCCCGTCTCGCCTTTTCCGTGGGCATTGTCCACAAAAGTAAAGGAGAGACGTTCTGCCTTCAGCCACTTAACCACTTGGTCTTCCATCGATGAGCGAAACGTCATAATAACCATCTGCATGGGATGTCCCCTCCTTGGTTTTATCTCGGCTGTTCGTCCTAACCCGCTACGATTCCGTGGTGATTTCTGGTTCGCCTCGATCTGATGCCTGATATTGTCGTACTGTACGGAGAAGCGACGCTCGGCATGAATTGCGAAGAGCTCTACGCCTCGCAGGGAGGCGCATTATAGAAGTGATGCGAACACCGACGCAAGGTCAGGGGTATGGAAACGGCTGTGTATACCTGAAACCCCAGCCGCTTCTTCTTCCACCATCGACTTGTTAAAACATTACCTCGACCTGCGCCATCCTATGTCATCCTCTGCGGGTAAAGAGTTATACCTCCAAAATGCCTCGCCGGAGAGCTAAACGTATCACCTGCATGACATTGTCGCATTCCCACTTCCTGAAGATGTTTCCCTTGTGATATTCGAGCCCTTTTTGGGTTATGCCCAGCTGCTCAGCAATCATTTTGCTATCAAGGCCATTCCAAATACCTCTGAGGACTTCCAGCTGTCGAGGAGATAGTGCTGAGTGAGGGGAGTGATGCAACAATTTCTCTTGCACAAACATGTGTTCCTCCTTCATTGCCACGATGATCCCGTCATCTCAGTCCAGTCCAGCGTGGCTTCACCCGTGTGGATGGAACAGAGATGAACAGTTCAACGAGAACTCCGCGTAT
>DATHTZ010000232.1:0-2574 GCA_035462675.1 Nitrospiraceae bacterium
CGTCCTATGCCGGGCAGCCGCAACAATTCCGAGGCGAAACCGGCGCGCAAAGCACGATTGTGCCTTGTCTCGACGCCGGACTCGGAATCACCCATGCCCCTGATCCCTTGACCCTCTATTTACAAGAGATGCGGGACTATATGCCTCCACGCCACCGTGAATTCCTACAGGCCCTAGAGACGGCCACCGATAATCTTGGTCGTCCATTGCTCGCCGGCTATGTTCGTGATCGAAAACTCCGCACTCCCGAACTCTGGACTGCCTATGGCGTCTGCGTCGATCTCCTCGCCAAATTTCGTGAGGTCCACATCGGCTACGCTGACAGTTATATTCACCGCCAACATCAGGCCCATGCCAGCAACCCCACGGCCGTGGGAACAGGCGGCACACCCTTCATGCAGTACCTTCAAAAGCACCTGGATGAAACGAAGCAGGTGCTCGTCGAGTAAAGTCCCTCTCTGGGTAGATCTACGCCCCCTCGTTGACTCGAAGCAGCCATCGGCGTATCGTTTTCCCCAGCCGATGCTACTCTTGCGAGATACGCTTCATGTACTAAGGGAGGTCCTATGGCAATCGTGTGTTCCCTAGCAGTCTGCAAGGCACAAGAAGGGATGTGCGGGCATGAGAAGGCAATGCTGAGCGTCGCTCTGCTGGCGGCTATCGGCTTTGGCGCTTACGTCCTGATCGGCTAGCAGGATGCTCAAAAAGTTCGTCCAGTAAGACCGGAGGTGTAACGTTTCTCACCCGCCCACCCCAAGCTGCCAAGACAGCTTGTTCTCCACGTGGGATACGTTGAGGATTCTTGCGAGCTGAGAACGATGCCCGGGGAAAAGCGCGTCTCGGCGCGCAGGGATTGAGGGGGGGGGGAAGAGCGGCCTTTTCAGCATCCTGCGCTAGCGGCTGTGGACCATCGGTAACTCGCGCGACCCTTCCGCTTCCTGTTGAATGCGTAGCCGTTCCAGCCGCGACTCCTCTATCACGCTGTGGAGCATGTCATCCGTCATCTGGGTCATCTGTGCCGCCGCGTCTTTCATATCGGCATGCTCGACAGCGCGGGACAGCACTTCAGCCTTCGTGGCGCCTTTCTTTTGGCCGATGAACGGTTTGATGATGAGGTAGGCCACATCCTGCGCAGGCATGAAACGGAGAAACCGCCGCAGCAACCGGAACGTCTGAAGGGGATAGTGCAAGAGCTTGTAGACGAACAACCGCTTAAGCCCTTTACGGCGAACCTCATTGATCACTTCACCCGGCAAGCAGGTCGGATCGATCGTAGAACATTTGAAATACTTGTACCAGTCGGTGGTTTCGCTGACTAACCCGCGCTTCACATATTCTTGCCAGAGCGGGGTCCCTCGGTACACGCAGAGACGGTTGAAGCCGAACGTATCGAGCGGGAGCTTGGAGGCCAGGTCGAACGTCGCATTCATATCTTCGACCGTTTCATCGGGGTTGCCCACGGTGAAGAAGCCGTGCACGATCTCGATGCCGGCCTTCTTGGCGTTCTTGACTGCAGTGGCCACTTCTTCCAACGTCTGTTCTTTCTTGAGGCGATCGAGAACTTTCTGACTCCCGCTTTCAATTCCGAACATAACCGTCCGGCAGTGGGCCTTGGCCATGGCAGGAAACAGATGCTGGGCCACCGAGTCCACACGTCCTTCGATACCCCATTGAATCGAGAGCTTCGCATCCATCACGCCTTGGCAAATCGCCTCGATCCGCTTGGGTTGCAATAGGAAATGGTCGTCGACAAAGTAGACAGACCCATAGCCGCATTCTTCGAGATACTTGAGTTCGCTCACCACATGCTGAGCACTCCGCGCGCGCCACTTGCCTTCGTTGAAGATCGGAATGTCGCAGAACACGCAGGGCCACGGGCAGCCTCGGGAGGTTTGCATCGTCGTGAACCGCTCCATCGAAAGCACCGCCGGCACGTCGAGCGGCATCGACTCGATAAAGTCGAGTGGGAGACCTTCGCGATCGGGGAAAGGCCACTGATCGAGATGGCGTTCCATGGGACGGCCTGGGTTCTGGACGACCTGGCCGTCCTTGGCCCAGGTCAGCCCAGCGACATCGGCTGGGTCATCGAACCGCTCAAGGAGATCGAGGAGCAACTGTTCGCCGTCTCCTTTACAGATGAAATCCACTTCAGGGCACTGCAGTTTAACCAATGCGGCATTCAAACTTGCAAAGACACCACCGAAAGCCAATTTGACCTTCGAGTTAGCGGCGCGAATCTGACGGGCCAGGATCTTCGCATAGGGATAGCTGGTGGTGCTGAGGAAACTGAGGCCGACCAGAGCCGGCTGTTGCCGATTGATTTCTTCGAGGATCACCTCGTTCGGCGTGTCTGGGTTCGCCTGATCGAACATCACACACTCGTGGCCGGCCTGTTTGAGGACCGACGAGAGCGACATGATACCAATGGGAGGAAAGCCCATAACCCGGATACGGCCGTTCTTTGCGCGTGTCTTAGCTGGGAGGGCGTAGAATTGTGGGTCGCGAACGTGGATGAGAAAAACCCGCATCCACGCACCCAAACCTGAATACCATAGCATGAGAAGGAAAATTACT
>DATHTZ010000233.1:0-2153 GCA_035462675.1 Nitrospiraceae bacterium
AGTGGACAATGTGGTGGAACGGTTGAACGGGCTGAAGCAAGACCCGTGGCGGGATTATTTTACGGTCAAGCAGAAACTCACGCGGAAAATGAACGCCTCGCTTGGTGTATCATCGTGAAGCAGGGAAATGACAATTTTTGACGCCCGCCCAACTTACTTATTAGCTGCTTCGACGCACGAACAAGAATCCAAGCAGGCACTACGAAGCCACGACGACTGTGAGGAGTGATTTGTGCACACGCAATCCGTCGGTGTACTCAATGAATCCGAGTTTTTTGAACCTATTCAAAAAGAAACTCACTCGTGATCGCGTAGTACCGATCATGTCGGCCAGTGTTTCCTGACTGATCTTGGGAATGACCGCCTCTGGGTGACCTTCTCTCCCAAAGTGGGCCAACAAAAGCAGCGTCCGAGCCAGCCGCTTCTCGGCAGGATTAAAAAGTTGATCGATCAAGTCCTCTTGTATGCGTACGTTGCGATTCACGAGATGAGACATGAAAAGCTCGGAGAAGGCCGGCTCGCGTTGGAGCACGTGGCTCATCGTGGCTCTGTCTATGCGCACAATCGTGGAGGCGTCTAAGGAGATAGCGGTCGACGAGCATACCCGCTGCCCGGCGAGGCAGGCTTCGCCGAAAAAATCTCCGCCTTCCAACATTGCGACGACAGCTTCTTTGCCTTGTGTTGACACGACGGTGAGCTTGACCCAGCCTTTTACGATATAGAACACGGCATTGGCCGCATCCCCTTGCGCAATGATGATCTGTTGTTTCCGGTACTGCAGAGTCGTACTTCCGTCACCGGCTCCTGAGAGAATGCCCTTGGAATTAAATGGAATGGCCCCTTTGCGTGCCGGCGGCATCCCATTAAGTGGTTTCACCGTCGGGGTGTGAGGTCTAGATGAAACGTCGAGGTCCATGACGGAAACTCCTTTCTAAAGTGGAAACTCGTGAGAAAAATGCACTGGTGTTCTCATGCAATACGCACATGATCGTCCTGTATCGATCATGCCGCTGCAACACACTGTGCTACGGGATTCCACACAGCGCGGTTTTGCAGAATCACGTCATCAACGATGTCGCCGCATTGGATGCAACGAAGGACCCGACAGGTGCTATGCCCGTTGTCGCTCTCCAGATCGATACACATGTCATGAACCATGTGACCGCTGCACCGTGTACAGCTCTGTCGAGTGGACTTCTTGGTGGTCAACCCCGTTGTCTGGGAAAGTCTTGTATTCATGGGAACCTCCTCTCATGATTTCTGTGGTTAATGATGAGATGGTCCGGCACGTCTCGTACGGCGTAACCTACCATCGCCAGATTCGAGACCTCCCTGGCGAGCACCCTAGTTCCACCGATTAAGTACCCTAGCCCGCCTTATTCATGACGGTTCGTGGCGAAATCGCGCAGTCGCGTTGCGAGCCTGCCAGCAGAAGGCTCGTCGCAGCAGCGAATCTGCGATCGCAGCAGAAACGCTCATGAATAATGCGGGCTAGTACTTTGGTCTCTTAGAGGAGGGGCAGAGCCATCGACACTCATGAGTCGAAAAAGGGTGAGCTACGACAGCGGGAGACGAAATAGATGGGTGTGCCTTGGAGGCCAAGTACAGAGGCCGATGAACGATGATTCAGAATCAGAGGGGGTCGGAAGATCCCAGCAGAGGAACATCAAGAACCAGGGCAGTTGTCGACCCGGGCGAAGTCTCTACACTGACAGCAATGCCCAAGAGCGTACCGCGAGCCTGAATTCCAGCGAAACACATGCCGATCGTCTGTTCAAACAGCGATGTGTGCTCGGTTTCGGAGGTCCGAGTCTCTCCGTTTATCGCTACCCTCACGCGTATGATCGATGCCGGTTCGCCTTCCATGGACACGGTGATCAGTGAGGATACGCCATCTCTTATAGCTTGTCGGAGAAAACTACGAGCAGCACGGTACAGAAAGGCGGTGATCGGCTCAGACAGCCTGACATCCGAAGAAACGTTCGCGACATGAACCTGATGTTTTCCCTGGCGCATATCGAGTGCCAACATTTCAAGGGCACTCATGAATTGACCTGTTCGCAGGCCGGACGGAGTCAACTCCTCAATCAACGACCGGGTATAGGCGAGCGATTCTTCCAGCAGCTGATCCACGATTGTGAGGCCGCCAGAAG
>DATHTZ010000234.1:0-10093 GCA_035462675.1 Nitrospiraceae bacterium
TGCATGGTGTCGGCATGAAATACTTTCATCTTCATCGTTCACCTCAGGGTAGAAGGCCCTCGCCGTCCAGCCGAATGGTATCCAGCGGCTGGAGCCGGACCGTCGAATCGAGTTCGTTGAACCCCACCACCGGTACCGCATGGAGTATCCGATCGGTCAAGCGTCGGATATGACGCCGGAGTGCCGGTGAGCAGAGCAGCACCGGCTGATGACCACGCGCAGCGACACGTTCTACAGCTTGTTTGAATGCAGCCAACAATATGTGATTGAAGCCGGGATCCAGGTTTAGCACGCCTCCTTGAGGAACCGCGGTAGCCTGATCGCTCAAGGATCGATCGAGTCTGGGATCGAGCGTGATCACGGGCAACGTGCCGTCCGAAGCTTGGTACTGACGCGTGATCGTCCGTCCCAATGCCTGACGTGCCATTTCCGTGAGCAGCTCAGGATCTTTGGCGGTGCCCCCGTGGTCGGCCAGAGCTTCGATAATCGATCGAAGATCGCGGATCGGAATGCCTTCACGCAGCAAGTTGCCGAGGACGCGGACAACCGTTCCAAGCGGCAGTAAAGTGGGAATCAATTCTTCAACCAGTTTAGGATGGACTTTCGCCAGCTCATCGAGCAGCGATTGCACCTCCTGCCTGCCCAACAATTCATGCCCATGACGTTTAATAATTTCAGACAAATGTGTGGCGATGGCCGAACTGGCATCCACGACGGTATAGCCGGCCAATTGCGCTTGCTCGCGCGTGGCCTCCGGCACCCATAGCGCTGGCAGCCCGAACGCCGGTTCCTTTGTGGCCACACCATGAATGAGCCCACGTTGGGCCGTTCCAGGATCGATGGCCAGCACGTGCGACGGCAGCACGTCGGCCTTCGTCAGCTCCACGCCTTTGAGCATGACGGCATACTCGTTGGGGCGCAGTTGGAGGTTGTCTCGAATATGAATAGGCGGCAGGAGAAAACCCATTGTATCTGCGAACTGTTTCCTGAGCCCTTTGATCCGATCGAGCAATGCGGTCCCGTGTTTGCCTTCCACTAACCCAATGAGTCCGTACCCGACCTGTACTTCCATCAAATCCAGCGGAGCCAGTTGAGGTACGGCGCTTTCAGCTGGTAGTGGCGTGGACACAGGCGCCGGCTCGCTGGGCTTCTTTGCCTCCTGCGACAATCGATAGGCGAGCCAAGCCGCGACTCCACCCAGCCCGAGAAACGCCAGATGGGGCAAACCGGGAACGACTCCGAGAGCCAGCAAGATCCCGGCAGCCGTGCCGACAGCTTTGGGCGACAGCAGCATCTGCCGCGTAATCTGGCCCCCGAGATCGGCATCCGCTGCAGCGCGCGTCACCACAATGCCGGCGGCCGTTGAGATAAACAACGCGGGAATCTGCGCAACCAGTCCTTCTCCGACTGTCAAGAGCGTATAGGTTTGCGCGGCTAATCCGGGACTCATGCCCTGTTGTAAAATGCCGATCGTCAGTCCACCGATGATGTTGACCAGGACAATGATGATCGCCGCCACTGCGTCTCCCCGGACAAACTTGCTGGCGCCGTCCATGGAACCGTAGAAATCGGCTTCTTCTGCGATCTCCCGTCGCCGCCGCCTCGCTTCCGTCTCGTTGATCAATCCGGCATTCAAGTCGGCATCAATACTCATCTGTTTGCCCGGCATCGCATCCAACGTGAACCGAGCCGCTACTTCGGCGACCCGACCGGCGCCTTTTGTCACGACCACGAAGTTGATGACGACCAGAATCGAGAACACGACAAGGCCGACCGTGTAGTTCCCGCCTACGACAAAATTGCCGAATGCCCGAATTACCTCGCCGGCTGCAGCTGCGCCTTCATTGCCGTGCAGCAGAATCAGCCGCGTGGACGCAATGTTGAGCGACAATCGGAATAAGGTCACGATGAGGAGAATAGAGGGGAAGGCCGAGAACTCGATCGGACGTCGAACTTGCAACCCCACGAGTAAGATGATCACCGACAGCGTGATGTTGAAGGCCAGCAGGAGATCCAGGAAAAACCGTGGGAGCGGCAGGATCATCAGCATGATGACGCCCACAACGCCAAGCGATATGAGAATGTCCGGGTGCTTGATGAACGACGAGGGGGACAATGTGTTGGTTTCTGACGCCATGATTCCCCTTACCGGGTGACCCGTTCAGACGTAAGTCCTCGCGCACGGAACACAAATGCAAGAATCTCCGCCACGGCACGGTAGAGATCGGCAGGGATCTCCTTGCCGATGTCGACGAGTTTATAGAGTGTCCGGGCCACGAATTTGTTCTCGACGACGGCCACCCCGTGCTGCCTGGCTACCGCGCGAATCCGTTCCGCAAGGTGACCGGCACCTTTCGCGACGACGATGGGCGCAGACATACGCGCCGTGTCATATTTGAGCGCAACGGCAAGGTGCGTCGGGTTCGTCACGACCACGTCCGCTTCCGGCACGGCCGCCATCATGCGTTTTCTCATCATGTCCCGCTGAACGGCTCGCACCCGGCTCTTGAGCATCGGGTCGCCTTCTGCGTCACGATGTTCTTCTTTCACCTCTTGAACGGTCATTCGCAAGGAACGCTCCCACTCCCACCGTTGATAGAGAAAGTCCGCCCCCGCAACCACGGAGATTGCCCCCACGATTACGGCTGCGGTTTTCAACGTCAGCCACCCCATGACCGTCAGGAGCCCCCATACGTCGTAGTCCACTAGCTCCGGAAGACGAGGAAGATCCTGTCCGAGCACGAAGGCGCCGATGCCGCCGATGATCGCAATTTTGAGCAACGATTTGATCATCTCCGCGACAGAGCGGAGACTCACGATGCGGCCAAACCCCTTGATCGGGTTCAATCGGCCGATGTCGAACGGAAGGGAGGACTTCCACAGCAACCCGGTCTGAGCGAGGGTGGCCCCGGCGCCGACGAGCGCCAACCCGCCAAGGAACGGCAGCAGGAGCAACACGCTCGTAAAACCTACCTCAATGACCAACGAATGAAGCTGCTGGATCGTCAAGCTGGTATGGACCACACGGTCGAACGACCTTGTGAGACCCACACGGGTGATATCGGTCAGCTGATGTATGCCGGGACCGGCAAATAGAGCCAACAGCCCGATACCGGCGAAGAGGAGAGCCGCAGTGGTCACATCCCGGCTCACCGCAATATTGCCATCCTTGCGGGCATCCGCTTTCCGTTTCTCAGTTGCCGGTTCTGTCTTGTTGTCGTTACCTTCAGCCATGCCCAAGTATCCTCAATAGCCTCTCAATCGTGTCGTGTAGCCCCATAAACTCCCGTTCAAACAACGAAACGGTGTAGGGTAACGCCAGACCTAAGACCAGCAGTCCCCCCGCAATCGTCAGAGGGAAGCTCAAGACAAAGACATTGATCTGCGCGACGGCTCGCCCCAACATGGCCAGCAAGAGATTGATGAGGATCATCGCGACGAGTATCGGCGCCGCCAGCTTCAAGGCGATCAGAAACATGTGCTGAGACAGCTGGAGCACTTCCTCGCCGAGAGCAGGAGCGAGCCTGGCGCCGAATGGCGGGATGGTGTCGAAACTCGACACGATAGCAGCCACCACGATCATGTGCGCATTCACCGAAAGGAAAACCAGCGAGGCGATGATTCGAAAATACTCGCTGATCAACGACGACTGTTGGGAGGTCATGGGATCCAACAGCTGCACCGCGCCGAATCCGATCTGCATTCCAAGCAGATCGCCGGCCACTTCGAGCGCTGCAAACAACAATCGGACAGCCAGCCCGATCACCAGGCCGATGAGCAGTTCGCTCGCAAGCCCGGCCGTCATTTCGATCGTGTCCTGTGACAACGGCGGGAGCCGAATGAGCGGCGAGAGGGCAACCCCCAGCATCACGACAAGCGCGATTTTGATTTGAACCGGAACCGTCCGTCCGCCCAACATCGGAAATGCCGCGACGATGCCTCCGATACGAGACACCAGGACCAGAAACGACTGGAATTCCGGCAAGAAAAGATATAATGATGGCCCTGCGCTCATAGTGTTTTTGTGATGCAATCCATCAATGCCGAATCACTGCGCATAGTTTGGGATACTCAAGAATAACTGCGCCATAAACGACGTGAGCACGCCCAACATCCAGGGCAGAAACACAAGAATCACGGCAAACACGGCCACCACTTTCGGCACGAAGGTCAACGTCGCTTCATTCAATTGCGTCATGGCCTGCACAACGCTGACGGCAAGCCCCACGACTAGGCTGAGTCCCAGGATAGGCGCAGAGACAAGCAGTGTGGTTTCGATCGCTTGGCGGCCGATCTCTGTTACCATCTCAGGTGTCATCTCGCTCGCTCCTTTCGGATCTCCCTCATTGAAAGCTTTTCACCAGCGACCCGACGACTAAGTTCCACCCGTCGGCCAGCACAAAAAGAATAAGTTTGAACGGAAGGGAAATCACGGCTGGAGGCAATAACATCATGCCCATGGACATCAAGACGCTGGCCACCACCATGTCGACGATCAGGAATGGGATGTAGATGAGAAACCCGATCTGAAACGCGACCCGCAATTCGCTCAAGATATAGGCTGGAATCACCACATGAATGGGAACCTGATCGACCGTTTCAGGCTTCGGACGCTTGCTCAGTTCGATAAAGAGTTCGAGATCTTTGTCGCGCACCTGTTTCAGCATAAAAGTACGAATCGGCTGAATACCCTTTATCCAGGCCTCCTCGTAAGAGATCTGTTCCGCAAGCAGAGGCTGTACGGCTTGGCTATAGACAGCCTCCCCTACTGGAGCCATCACAAAAATGGTGATGAACAAGGCCAGGCTGATCAGAATCTGATTGGGCGGCACCGCCTGCGTTCCGATCGCCTGACGAAGGAACGAGAGGACAATCACGACTCTCGTGAAGGACGTGACCATGATGAAGAAGGCCGGCGCCAAGGAAAGGACCGTCAGCAGCGCAAGAATTTGGAGGACGACGGCGGTCCCTTTGGGGCCCGTCTGGCCGAGATCGATCGTGACCGACGGATTGGCCCCGCCAATGGCATCCTGGGTCATTCCAAGAAACAGGCAGACCAGTGCCATAAGCAGGAGACATGTGCGATGGCCTTGTGGTCGTTGCTTGGGAGGGGTCAGCGGCGGACATATCCGGGCATCAGCCGACATGGCCACCTCTGGTCTCTGCTGCCCCGTCGTGCATTGGATCCTGGACCTCGTTGTGAGATGATGGCCTGCCAGACACGACCGACCGACCGGATGCCGCCGCGGATAGAAACTGCTGGACTCGTTCCCTGTCCGTGATGTGGCCGAGCGGCACCAGATCTGTCGGGGTCATGCCGACGATGACGAACTCCCCGGCGACCGACACCAAAGAAATGGTCTTGCGAGGACCAATGTACCCGCTGCCGAGCACCTGGACGATCTGCGCGGAGACAGGTGCGCAGAACCGCGTGCCGGCAAATCGACGAACCAAGACGACAAGTCCGCCCATGAGTGCGAGCACAAGGGCCAGAGCCGACGCCATTCGTATAAAGCTGTCCCAAAAATCGACCATGTTGTCTCCGTTCCTCTATGCCTCATGGCCGAGTCAAGGAATGCCTCAGACAGACTCCTACGCGAGTTGCTGAACGCGTTCTGCCGCGCTGATCACGTCGGTAAGGCGGATGCCGAACTTCTCGTTCACCACAACGACTTCGCCTCGCGCCACCAGTTTGTTGTTGACCAGCACCTCCATCGGCTCCCCTGCAAGCTTTTCGAGCTCAATCACCGACCCTTGCCCGAGTTGCAGTAACTCTCGAATGACCATCTTGGTCGATCCGACCTGCACGGTCACCTGCATCGGGATGTCGAGGATGAAATCTATATTCTTAGGCGCAGGGGCCTCGCCTCCTCCGTCAAGCGATGGAAATGACGCAGGAGCCGGTGGAGCAGAGGGAGATGTCACGTGGGTGGAAGCCTTCGCCCCAGAATTCGCTAATTCATTGTCGGCCATGGACGGTACTCCTCAGACGTGTGAATCGACTACGCGATCACCTTTTCAATACGGCAGGCGTGATTTCCCTTTGAGACCCCAGGGCTCCCTTGAAACTTCAGGTACCCTTCAACAAAACAATCGAGCGGATCTCCGGGTCGTTGGTCTAACAGAATGAGGTCTCCCGGAGCGAAGTCCAACACATCGCGTACCTTGACCGTGACAGTTCCAAGCCGAACCGTGACACCGAGCGTGCACTCTTGGAGCTTTTCATGAAACCGGATCGCCCAGCTGCCGTCTTGTTCGAATTGGTCCGAGACAATCCCTGAATAGAGTTTCTCTTTTATGGGCTCAAGCATCGAATAGGGATACACAAGAAAGAACTCGCTGGAGGATTCCCCAAATTGAACTTGGAGGGTAGTCACGAATACGATTTCCGATGCGGAGACCACCATGGCAAACTGAGGATTGACTTCAGAACGAACCAGCTCGGTCTTAATGACGAGTGCGGCGCGCCACGCCTTCTCCAAGTCCTCAAACGCTTGTTGCACGAGCTTCTTGATGATCCGCAACTGAATCGGCGTGAAATCGCGACCTTCGGGCTTGACGTGTGTTTGCCCCTTGCCCCCAAAGAAATAGTCCACGATGAGGTAAACCAAAAACGCATTCATGACAAACAGGCCGTTTCCCCGCAGCGGGTCCATGCGGAACACGTTCAGCGAGGAAGGAATGGGAACGGTCTTCAGGAACGCGCCGAACTTCATGATTTGCGTCCCGAGAATATTGAACTCCACCTTCGTATTCAGCAGAGCGCTCCAAGACACGGACTGGTGCCGTGTAAACCGGTCTGTAATCAGTTCTAGCGTCGGCATACGCCCACGAACGATGCGTTCCTGATTGAAGAGGTCGTACGATTTGACCCCGCCGGCTGGTTGCGCCTCTTCCACCGCTTGAGTCTCAACCTCGCCGGAGTCGACCCCTTTCAACAGTGCATCGATTTCGTCTTGTGAGAGTATTTTTTCCATAATGACGGGATGGCCCGCGGCTATTGCACGACGAAGTCCGTGAAGTAGGCTGCCCGCACACCCGGCTTGGGAAGAAGACTGTTGACGCGTTGAGTAATCTCATCCCGCAACTGAAACTTGCCCTGAGGAGTTCGGATCGATGCCGCATCCTTACTTGTCAGGAGGACAAGAATTGTGTCGCGTAACTGCGGGACACGGCTGGCGAGCTCGGCCGAAGCGTCCTGACTCTCGAGTTCCAACTTCACCGTCAATTTCAGATAGCGCACCTCCGGCGTATCCGCTAAGTTCACGATAAAGGGATCGACGTCGTAGATCGCCCCTGGACTACCGGCTTTGCTGACGCCGTGCTTGCCATCCGTCTCGCCCTGCCCCGTCGCTTTCGCGGCCGGCGCCTCTGCTTTCTGATCGCTTTCCCCATGCCCTCCAGCCATAAACTTAAAGAGCGCGAACGCCCCTCCAAGGCCTAGCACAAGTGTCCCCGCGACAATGATGATGACCATTTTCAGTGGAATTCCTGCCGCAACCGGCACTGGTGCCGGCGGCGCGCTCTCTGGCTCTGCCATATACACCTCCTCAAATCGAACGCTGGAGACGGAAGGGAAGTTTGCAATGGCTATGCCATCAGCATTGCACATGACGTAGATCACACATCAATCGCAACATCGCATTTGGCGTGTGAATACGGTGGCCTATGGCCGGAGATACGATGCGCGCCTCTGCCAGAGGCTTGACGATGTCAAAAACATGACGCGTAATAACGGCGGGGGTGAGGGAAAAAGTCAGTGATTGGAGCGCCGTGAGGCGGCGCCCCGATTCTACCCGAACGCGACCACTAGGAGCTTGCAGAAAACAATTCTGAAACGGTATAAACTCAATGGTCCGCACGTCTAGGACAACACGAGCACACCTCGCAGGTGCTCAAAAAGGCTTTCCAGCAAGGCCGCAGCGAGCGAAGAGGCGAGGCGTACGCTTCGGTACGTTGAGCCTCTGAGCGACGCGAGAACGCCGCTGGCGGACTTTTTCAGCATCCTGCTAACGTTTGAGGTTCACCAATTCTTGGAGCATCTCATCGCTCGTGGTAATGGTTTTCGAGTTCGCTTGGAATGCCCGTTGCGTAATGATCATATCAACGAATTCTTTACCGAGATCTACATTGGACTGCTCGATGGTTTGGGAAAGAAGCCGCCCTAACCCATTATTCGTCGGTGCCCCATCCAGCGCGGCGCCAGAGTCTATTGTTTCGGCGAACCCATTCTCGCCGGATCGTGCCAATCCATCCGGATTCGTAAATCGGCTCAGCACGATTTGAGAAAGGGTTCTGGTTTGACCGTTGGAAAACTGCGCCACGACTTGTCCTACCGAATCGATCGACAAACTCTGAAACGACCCGGAGGTAAACCCATCTTGAGTTTGGTTGGTCAAACTCGACGCAGCCCCATATTGCGTGATCTTTGAGAAATCCATCGCCACACTCAGTGGCGTGGCCGCACCACCGGTGATGGGCAAGGAGAACGTCTGCGCTCCGCCTCCTGTCAGTACGCCGCTCGAATTGAAAACTAAGTTCGTTTGCGCCGTTGTGGCACCACCGTCGATCTGAGAATGGAGATTCCAGGTGTTCGCCGCGGCTTTCACGTAATACATCCGAAGCTGGTGCTGCGCTCCTAACGAATCGTAGATGGTCATACCGTTTGAGAAGTTGTACGTCGTCGCATCGGTCGCATCGAACACAGTCGCCGGAACGGTGGAGGCTGCATTGAGGTTGGCCTCCACAGCCGCGGTGCTGGTCGCCTGTGGCGCGATCGTGGCGGTGGACAACGTAATATTTCCGACTGTCCCTAAGATGATTCCCGTCGCCGATGCTTGATAGCCCTGCAAGAATCGACCGCTCGGGTCCACAATCTCTCCAAGGTTGTTCACTTTAAATTGTCCGGCACGAGAATAGGACACCGTTCCCGCGGCATCGCGCAGATTGAAAAACCCATTTCCATCGATCGCCAAGTCCAGGGTGTTTCCCGTATTAGAGAGGGATCCCTGGACAAAACTCGTCTGCACATCGTTCAGAAATACCCCCAATCCAACCTGGCCGGTACTCGACCCACCGCCAAGCGAGGCCGAGACCAGATCGGCAAATGACGCGCGGCTGGACTTGAACCCCGCTGTCCCAACGTTCGCGATATTGTTTCCGATCACGGACATGGCGTTCCCGTATGTATTAAGTCCGCTGACAGCTGAAAAGAGCGAGGTTAAAATTCCCATAATCTGTCTCCTTTACTGATTATGATTCTCTACAACCGACCGATGAACATCTCTCCCTCACTAGGCGCTGATCGCATCTGCCCCTCTACACCTATTGCACACTCGGCGTCTGTTTTGACTCAAGGGCTGACTCCTGCAGTTCAACACTCCGCTTCATCAATTTGACGAGGTCGGTCATCTGGTTCAGTTGGCTAAACTGCGCCGTCTGCGCAATGAAAGCCTGGTTATCGAGAGGCTTGAGCGGGTCCTGATACTTGAGCTGGGTGACGAGAAGTTTCAAGAACTCGTCCTGGCCGAGTTCTTTTGGGCCAGTCGTCGGCGTGGGGGTCGTAGTCGTCGAATTGTTAATCGCCGCAAAGTCGATCATGACTCTATCCTTTCGTTAATATGATATCTGTGAACATGTCCATGGTTATGCAAACAGGCTCAATACGCGTGAGGGACGATGAATGGGCCGTTCTCGATCGTGAGCGGGCTGATTGTGGTCCTGTGATTTCGGCTGCTGCTCGGACGCTCCACCATTTTGTCGAGATTGCCGGTCGGGTAACGCCTCTTGCCTGCCCTGCTGATCGATGTGTACCTGAAACTGACCGAGTTCCAGCCCAGACTTAGCCAGATTTTGCTGAAGCTGATCCTGTCGCGTGAACAGGAGGGCGCCAAGATCGTTTCGATCAGTGGTAAACTGTGTATGCACCATCTGGTCCGTCATGGAGATCCGCACGCTGAGGGGGCCGGAATCATGAGACGGCAGCTCCACATGGACGGCCTGAGCCTTTCCAGATGTCGACGTGATCATCGCCGAATGATCCTCCCCAAGAAGAGCCTGCGCTGTCTTGTGCTGATCCGCCGCCAGCGTCACA
>DATHTZ010000235.1:0-4800 GCA_035462675.1 Nitrospiraceae bacterium
GCCAATATCTTCACATTGACCTGGGGTATAGTTAATAGCTTCATCCAGTATGCTAATGCTGGCTACAAGTCTGCCGTTAGCCCACCGAATCCGTGATTGTCACCGGTGTTCTTAACTGACCTGTTTCTCGGCGTGCTAGGAACTGTGGACCAGCGGTATTGATTCCACATGGCCGAGGGCGATGCCCTTGACATTAAAATAGGCAAATTAAAAACCGAGCGACATCTGCCGAAGAAACCACAGATTGCGGAGGGCCAGTAAGCAGGATAGCGTAATCAGCCTCGATGACACACTCTTCGTATGGAGGTCCGATGAGCACACGGCGCCCCTCCGCTCCGAATTCGCGTCTGTTACTTCGGCGTCTGCTTCTTCACCTGGCGTTCTCACTTACTCTTCTGGTGGCGTCTCTGGGGGTTGGCATGTGGGGCTACAGCTACTTCGAGCATCTTCCTTGGCGGGATGCCTTTGTGAATGCGGCCATGCTCCTTGGCGGGATAGGGCCAGTCAGGCTAGATCTGTCTGAGGCATGAAAAATCTTTGCAGGGCTCTTCGCACTCTACTCAGGGTTGGTCGTGATCGCAGTCACCGCACTATTGCTCGCGCCTGGGTTTCATCACATGATGAAACGGGTGCATTGGGAGGATCGATCAGATACCGAGTGACCGAGGCAAGAGTGTCCTTCGTCGCGTACTTCATTCTCCCCTGCCCGTCCTCATGAGAATCCCGCCCCGTTCCCTACTCGGGATTGTCCCCTCCTGATGAAACCCGCCGCTCGCCGATTCCGAGTTGAAGCGCCTCCACATCCAATTCGTGTTCTAGACGATGCAGCACGTCATCACTAATGACACCGTCGTTTCGTAGACGGATCACCGCAAGGCGTTCGGCCGTCAACGTCTCATGTCGCAAACGCTGGAATATCTCGATGGCTTCTGCCGTACACTCAGGAGCAGTGCCATCCTTGGCGTAGCGCTGTACGCGGTCGCCATAGTGAGCACGCATTTGATCGAGGTGTTCGGAAATAGGCCACCCTTCGTTCGCGACTTCATCCAGGCGTACAAGAGCGGCCGTCGCCGCATGTTCGCGTGCCTGCATCTCCTCACGTTCGAGAGTTCCGTCTTCCTTTAAATTCAAGGCGCGGATCAGAGGTGCAAGTGACAAGCCTTGTAAAACCAACGTGGCGAAAATCACTGAGAATGTGATCAGTATGATCTCTGCCCGAAAGGGAAATGGCGCTCCGGCGGCAGTGGTCAGCGGCAGCGCTAGTGCCGCCGCGAGAGACACAATCCCGCGCATACCACTCCAGCCGATAAGAAACAGACCCGACCAAGCCGGCATCGGATCACGCGCCCGCAGCGAGGGGCTGAGCATTCTCGGGATCCACGCGGCCAGCGGCACCCACACCAGTCGCACCGCGATTGCGGTGACGCTCACGAGTGCCCCGGTGAGTATCAGGGTTACAAACATTCCAGATGGGATGGCCTCACGGAGGACCCCGAGTTGCAGGCCGATCAGAATAAAAATGAGTCCGTTGAGCACGAACACAAGAAAGTCCCACACAGCCCTTGCTTGAATCCTTGTCGTAGGCGCAACGGCCTCGCTGAAATGTTGACGAAGATAGAGACCTCCAGCTACGCAGGCCAGGACGCCAGACGCGTGAGCCTGTTCGGCCAAAACCCAGGCGATATACGGGGATAAGAGCGTGATCGCAATCTCGCTAAAACTGTCTTTCATCAATCTCAGCGCCCAGCGGGCCACTAAGCCGACCAAGAGTCCGACCACGACACCCACTCCCGCCGCCATGAAGAAGTCCAGCACGGTGTCGCTCAAGATGAAGGTGCCACTTATCGCCGCCATGACCGCGGCGCGATACAGAATGAGCGCCGTCGCATCGTTCACGAGACTCTCCCCTTCCAGAATTGTCACAGCACGACGTGGAAGGCCTAATCGCTTTGCGACCGCAGTCGCCGACACGGCGTCTGGCGGTGAAACAATTGCTCCTAGCGCAATGGCTCCAGCCCAACCCAATCCCGGAAGCCAGATGTGTGCGACTACCGCTACGGCGGCGGTGGTCGCCAACACTAGGCCAACAGCCAGCAGGGAAATCGGGCGCAGGTTTGAACGAAAATCACGCCACGAGGTGAAGTACGCGGCTGACCAGAGAATAGGAGGAAGGAAGACCAGGAACACGATGTCAGGATCGAGCCGCAGCGTCGGCACACCGGGAATAAGGCCTAAGACTAACCCTCCAATCACCAGGAAGATGGGGTAAGGAATCACGAGTTTGCGTGCGAACGCCGCAAGGGCGAGTACGGCTATCAACAGCAAAATAATCGTTTCGAGTTGATGCAGGCTTTCCATGTCGTGTCAATGGTACGCGAATCGCACATGCAAAGAACAGGGACATTTGTCACTTTCCGTGGCGCGTGAAGTGCGAGATAGGCGCGACGTGGGTAGATTGGATTCCCACCTCGTCTCGCCCGTCCAACTAGTCTCGTTGGGCTATCTTGTGGTTGATGCAGAAGAATGGGTGACGAAACGGAAGTTACTTGGAAAGAAGATAGAGAGTGATCCGTCGAAAGACTTCCGCATATTCACCAGCCGGGGCGCTGGCCTTGGGATCGGCGAACACAGCCCGCCAGCAGCTCAGTCCCAGGACCCTTCCTCATAGGGTATCGTGGCGACCTGACTGTGATGTTCCGCGATGGCGGCCATCTTCTTGGCCAGATAGCGGTCGATGTACTCAAGGCGGTCCCAGGTAGCGAAGGGGCCCCAGATTTCGTACGCCCAGTTGCCAGCGCTTACAGCGATGCCGGCTTCACGCATGCTTTCCCTCGCCAGCTTGCCGACAAGACGACGGACTGGATGTCGGTCACCCTCCTCATCCAACGTATAGACTTCGGTGGGTCGTAGGCGAGTAAGTATCTCGACAAGTCTCCGCATGACAGCTGGTCGTATTGATCTCGTCCGCCGCGTCCGGTTCGTTACAAAAGATCACACCTTTAACACCCAAGACTCCGGCGGCACGGAGGGCCTCCTCTCTTCTCACTTCAACCATCCGCTGCTCCGTCAACGCGAAGGAATTGGATGAGCGGCCACCATTCGTCACAACGACGGACGTAATCACGCCGTTGGACTCCACCAGTTTGGCGACCGTCCCGCCCATGCAGATTTCCATGTCATCCAAATGAGGACTGCTGATGACGACGTTGTTGTCGCTCATGGCCGAGGTATACCCATTACACTTCTGAGGCTACCTGCTGCTCTGCGTGGGAGTTACCCTCTGTGTCTTTTCCTACTTCATCGCGAACGTCTATGTGCTTGTTTTTGTCGGATTTGTGTTAGTGGCAATTCCATATTTTGTGCGTATATGACGTATGGGAAATGGGTTGAGAAGTGTGGCGCAAGAGAGTCTTTTTGTCCAGGCACCTGCGGATCGTAGGGGTTGAACTGGGCTCATTGGACTGGAAACGAAATGATAATCCCTCCCATCACATCGTAGAGCTTGTAGTCCCTCTTTGTGCTCAACTCATGGCTGTTATGGCACGCGACACAGGCCATGGAGACGGCCCGGTCCGCAAATATCGCCTTGAAAAAATGTTTGTCACTTTCGGTAATGATTCCCGTATAGGGCTTCCGGGGATTTTTTGCCACCGCTTCCAGGCCCGCTCGTTCGAACTGATCAGCAGGCCCGTTTGTTTTGTAAATTGGCCCCAGACTGGCCAACCGTATACGAAGCCCGAGTCCGAGTCCCTGAATCTCTTGACCAGCCATTTGTAGCATTTGAGCCGGAAGAGGCACCGTCCCTTTCGCTTTCCATTCTTCTGCCGCCACAGTGACCTTGAGATCCTGTAGCCGTTCCACGACATGGGTGGAATAGATGGTCCGATCGGCCTGAATGATCGCATGAATGTACTCTGCTACCATTTCCGGTGGAACTCCCGCCGTCTCTCCGGCCTGCGCAACATCGACTGCGACACCGGCGAGCATGATGGCGCAGAGTCCGCCAAGGATCCGTCCTGCTGTTCTCTCGATCATGGCAAACCTCTTAATCAGCTCTCTGAGGCAGAACCTGCTTTAGAGAGAGCACATCGTCATCGGAGTCATTGCACCCATCACCACCCATCTCCGTCGCGTCTCCTGACTCCCTCGATTCTCCCAATAGGCCCTCACAAGTCTCGAAGTTCGGTTACTGGGATGAAGGTTTCGCTTGCAACATAAAGATCTCCCCTCGCATGCTGTCATCAACAAACTTCCCATGGATATTGCACCAGAAATGAAACTGATCAAAGCCGGCGTCAGGGATGTCAAAGCGAAGCATCACGCTGTCTCTCGGCTCAACACGAACCCCGACTGCGGTGTGTGTATACACGAGGGTAGCCCGGCCTGAAATCTGAAGATCTTCCGCCTTTAGGAGCAACGGCGAGACGAACTCATGCGCCACATTATCCTCATTGCGGAGCTGGATGATGATGTCCCTCCCGACTGGTAACGAGAAGGCTGGATTCGGCAGAGAGTTCCCTGGTTGTGCTCCTTTTATGACGTGAAAGTATTTGTCCTTCATCACAAGGACCACATCGGGGTCATACAGCGACTCCTCGGCCGAACTTATTCCGCTAATCCCTAGCGCGAGCGCGAGCGGGATAACGAATGCTGTCAATGACAATCGTGGCAGCACGTTTTCGCCTCTTCATTTTTTTTCACGAACGCACTCCGTGGTGAAGAGCCCGCCTCTGGTTTGTCTTAGCCACTGCATTGTACCGGCCCCTCCCTCTTAGAGACCAGGTCGATCATAGGCCAAGA
>DATHTZ010000236.1:0-1626 GCA_035462675.1 Nitrospiraceae bacterium
GCTCTAAATTTCAGGATATTTTTGGG
Organism: Nitrospiraceae bacterium; assembly: GCA_035462675.1. Taxonomy (GTDB): domain Bacteria; phylum Nitrospirota; class Nitrospiria; order Nitrospirales; family Nitrospiraceae; genus Palsa-1315. Next base: position 27 of record DATHTZ010000236.1, read on the forward strand.
ATTGTCAAACAAAGTGGTGAATGCGGGCGGCTCAAAACGATCGCCCTTCTCACCCGCCCAACCCTGGCGTGCTAGGCACGCCTTGCCCAAGCAAGGCCGCAGGAGAGAAATAACCGGAAGCGTATCCTCTGGGGTACGTTGAGGATTATTTTGATCCGAGAACGCAGTTGGGGATCGTTTTCCGCCGATCGCTAGACGAAAGGAGGGAGCGGCGCATACACCACCGGATGGCCAATCATCCGTTCCAACCAGGGGCCCATCAGATGGTCGCTCAGCGGGACTCGATTCAGACGGACCTCGATGTGAAATCCGCCTGCGTTGCCGACGATCCCGAAAATGGCAGAGGCATCCTCCTCTTCTGGAAGCAGTTCCCGTGTTTGAAACTCACAGAGGGTGCTGTAGAGGCGGCCGTCAGGTTCGATGGCAGATCGAATCTCCGGCAAATCGCCGAGTGGGCAATGTACTGAACAGCGATAGACGGAACGGGCGAGGGGTTCAATTGATTGAAAGTCACCGAGTGCAGCCTCCGAAAAACCCGTCAGGTACGCCCGGACGCCGGCTGGTTCCGGCGCAGAGGTTGCGGCTAATTTACTGGCCGGTACCAGGAACTCGTAGGCATCTGCCGTGTTGTATTCAAACTGACAGGGACCAAAGGCATCGGGCCAGGAGCAGAAAAAAGCCGCGGAGGGATTGGCCGGGCGCAATACCAACTGCTGCTTCTCAACCAATGTCTCGATGGGAAGCTCCAACAGCGTGATCGCTTCGAGGAATGCCGTGCGCCGCTCCTCCAGCCACTGGGTGCGCTCCGCATCGCCGCGGGTCTCGCCGGGAGTGATGATTTCGTTCGTTTGGAGTCGGACACGAATAAACGAATGGGCGTGGCGAAATCCAAGCCAGAGCATGCTGCGGGGGTCGTGTAGCCGTAACGGGTCGCGAATGCGCCAGGGATGGCTGATTGAACAGTAGGTACCCACATCCTGATAGCGCTGGTAGACGGTGTGGTAGGCCCCGGCCAGGAGGAAAAAATCGCCCCGCCAATTCTCTCGGACGTGGATCAGGGTCACATCTTCCGTGGACCACGCGTCCAGCTGGTCGAAATCCTCAGGAGACTCAACCGTCCATTCTTCGACATAACAGATGACGTCCTTCTCAGGCACCGCCGGCTTCAACCCCAACGCAGTCAGCCGTTCGCCCACGGCGAGCACCTGATCGAAGGTCAGCAGGGTCGTCGTTTCCCAACGACGTTCACGCACGGTGGGTCATCTCTTCCCCCGGCCTATCAACGTGTCGGTCTCAACGCCTTGTGTTCGATCGTCGTTTCGGCGAGGTACCGATCGATATTGTCCTTCAGAGTCGCCGCCAGTAACTGTTGTACATCGTCTTCGCTGAACCAAAACAGGGTTTCACGTTGTGCCGCCTCGATACTTCTAGTCGTCGAGCTCTGGTCGCCGATGTTCCTCGCGGTGACCACCAGCTTGCTGCTCGTGGTTACGACTGTCGAGAAGAGCCGGCTCTTGGCGTTGGTAGAAAAATCGAGCAATTGTGCGCTGATGACGATGTCTGCATTGTCCAGATTCGTCACGGCCCCGTCGGAAGCCAC
>DATHTZ010000237.1:0-2611 GCA_035462675.1 Nitrospiraceae bacterium
CTACCGCTAACGTCGCAGACATAATCTGCGACCTCGGCCTGCATCGCGCTGGCGGCAGAGATAGGAAAGGCGAACGCATTAGGAAAAATAAGAAAATGAGAGGTCATTAGGAAAATCTGCCTGACTCAACACAAGCCTATCTTACTTTACGCTGAAATGGGGGGCTGGTCAATTTGTAGTCGTTTCTTTTAAACTCGTGATGCCAGACAGCTAGATGTGAACAGGAACCCCCCCGGCGCTACAGCCGGAGGCTTTCGAATGAGGGGTTCTGTGCCCAGCTTAAGAGTTGGACAGGCTACTTCTTTGAGGTCAAAGGCAGTACCTGTGTCCAGTGCCCAGATCTATTCCCTGCGTGGAGCCACGCAGGACTGAAACCGTCAGAGCGAAGCTGTGCTGAAATTGTGCCAGTAGAAGGGTTGAACGGCGGGAAACAATAGAACACTTAGAAGAGATATAAACGTGGTTCGCATTCATCAAAACGATGAAGTCAAAGGCTTTATTGGGAGACCAGCCCTTTGATCATCAGCTCACGCAAATGAGGGGTATGGGGTGAGTAACGGGTTTCGAATCCCAGCGGGCTCACCACTTCGTACGAAAGATAGAATTTAAAAGGACGTTCGCCTCGTTTCATCGTAGCCGTTCAGCGCACAGTGTTCAAAAATCTCTCCCATGGTCAAGAGCGGACCAGTCGATTTTTCTAGGGCTTTGACGTATCCTTCCATCTGCTTCATAAGTCAATAGATTCCATGCGGTATAACATCGCCATGCACAGAATCTATCTTGGGCGACTCTCGGAACATGACCCGTTGCACGAGTATCTCCAGCATGATATCCAGCCACAGATCACTGGTGCCGCGGGTCATTCGCAGTACCGTGTATTCAGGCTCCATGGCTCAAACGACGTGTACCTGTATGAAGACCGCGAAACCGGCACCAAGGTCATCGGTAAGTTTTTTCTCTCCTCCAGAAAGAAGGACACCGTGAAGGCGATCTCACGCCTGACGCGCGAATTCGACAATCTCTGCATGATGCGCGATTACGGGCTGACGGGCTCCCCCCACCACGTCGTCCGGCCGCTTGGTCGTCACTATTCGATGAACGCGCTGTTGGTCACTGAATACTGCGAGGGAGCACTGCTCAGCGAGGTGATCCGGGAGGTGATTCAGAGCGGTGACCACGGGAAACTGTATCAGACACTCACCGCGCTCGCGTACTTCTTGGCATCGTTTCACAACCGAACGGCCATCGGCGTGGGGGTCGACTTCCAGCAAGACTGCGAGTATCTGGATCGCCTCATTAACAGACTGCATGAAATCGGGGCACTCGGAGGAGACGAGGCAGGCGAGTTGTATGGGCTGCGCGACCAGTGGCGTAATCAGGCGAGGATGTGGGAAGACCAGAAGGTGCTCGTGCATGGGGACGCGACCCCAGAGAACTTCATGTTCGGAGGCGGATTACAAGTCATCGCGTTCGATCTGGAGAGAACCAAGCGTGCGGATCGCGTGTTCGACACAGGCCGCATCGCCGGAGAACTGAAGCATTTCTTTATGCGTGCCACCGGCAGGAAGGACGCCGCCGAGCCGTTCATCGGTCATTTTCTCTGGGAGTATGCTTGCCACTTCCCCAACCGCGATCGTGCCTTTCGATCGATCACCGGCAGGACACCGTTCTATATCGGAATGACGTTACTGCGCATCGCACGAAACAGTTGGATCGAACCGGACTACCGCCGTCGCCTGATCAATGAGGCAAAAGAATGCCTGAGGAGCGTTTAACATGCCTATCAAAGGGATTATTTTCGATATCAACGGCACGCTGTCGGATATCCAGACCAACGAATGGCACGACGATGTGTATCGCGTCATGAGCAATCTGCTCTCCTATCAGGGCATCTTGCTCGAACCCCACGTCGTGAAGGATCTGTATTTCCAGATCATGAAGGAGCAACGTGCGGCACATGATGGGCCTCACCCAGAATTTGATGCCATCGGCATCTTCCGCACGATCATCACGCAGCACTCGACGGACTTCACACGCGGCCTGCCGACTCAGAAACTTGAACAGCTCCCGAGACTGCTTGCCGAGACGTACCGTGCCGCCTCACGCTTCCGGTTACAGCCCTATCCTGGCGTCGTGGACACCATCCGGCACCTGCATCAGAAATATCATCTGGCCATAATTTCCGATGGTCAGACCGCCTATGCCGTTCCAGAACTGAATGCCGTCGGCCTCTCTGGGTATTTCGACCCGATCATCATCTCTGGAGACTTCGGCTTCCGCAAGCCCCACGAACGCCTGTTCACCGCCGCATTAACTGCCATGAAGATGGAGCTGTCAGAGGTGCTGTTCGTGGGCAACGACATGTACCGCGATGTGTATGGGGCGCAGAGACTCGGGATGAAAACAATCTTTTGCAAGTCAAACCAAGGAATGGTGGAAAAAGAACGCGTAAAACCCGACTATATTATTTACAATTTCCCTGAGTTGCTCAATGCGATCCGCTTCTTCGAGGACCAGTGATTCATGGATGAACCCGCCACAGTGAATTCTCATAGCCCTTTACATGACTCTCGGTTCGGGTTTGATGGCTCTTCGGCAATCCAAAGATTTG
>DATHTZ010000238.1:0-4341 GCA_035462675.1 Nitrospiraceae bacterium
CCTCCACGAATCCTGACGAATACCCGGTTGAGTTCTTGTGCCGCGAAGTCCTGTCGCCGGAGCAGTTGTTGGAGGCTCTGTCGTTCTTCCTCGTCCGCGTTCACAAGCGAGAGGCGGAGGGGGATAAACAGGAGCGCCCGGCTTTCACCATCTTTCCCCGCTATCATCAAAGCCGTCTGGTGCGGCGGATTGCAGAGGACATCACGGTCCATTTCTCCGCAAAGGGTAACATCGGGAAAAAGTATCTGGCCGACCACTCCGCAGGTAGCGGGAAGACCCTCTCCATATGCTGGCTGGCCGACCGTCTGCACAGCCTCTACAAGCCAGGCACCAATGAGAAGCTGGTGGACCTGACCTTTATCCTCACCGACCGCAAATCGCTGGACACCAATATCCGAGAAGACATCGAGAAGTTTGCCCACCTGAAAGACGTGGTGGGCATCGCAAAAAAGTCCGACGACTTGCCGCGCTTCCTCAAAGACCGCAAGCTGATTATCGTCACCACACAGCAAAAGTTTGCCTGGGTGTTGGAAGAACTCCAAAACACTCCAGCGTTGAAGAGCCTGCGCGTTGCCTTCCTGATTGATGAAGCCCATCGCTCTCAGGAAGGCCAAATGGGTGCAGCCATTCGCCTGCCATTCCGCAAGGCGGACGAGCCGGACGCCGAAGAGGAAGAGCAAGACTTGGAGGAACAGATTGCCAAGATCATCCGCGAGCACGATGGTAATCAGTTGTTTGTCGCGTTCACCGCCACTCCAGCACCCGCCACCGTCAGTCTTTTTGGCGAGCCGTTCGACCGTTACACCGAGGCCGAAGCTATCGCTGAAGACTATATTGTGGATGTAGCGGCCAGCATCATTTCCTATAAGACGCTCTATAATCTTCATTGCCATTTCGTTCCACCGGCTGAGGAGGAGGGAAAAGTCTATCCCAAGGGCGTCGTGTCCAAGGCGCTCATGAATGTGGCGTTTCAGGACGACGGCCTCATCCAATACAAAGCCGAGGTGATGCTCCGAATCTTCGAGGAGCGCGTGATGCCGCTCATCGAAGGCCGAGCCAAGGCGATGATCGTCACCAGTTCCCGCGTGGCCGGGTTGCGCTATTTCAACATCATCAAGGAAAAGCTCAAAGAGCGCGAAGCGAAATACAAAGTCCTCTATGCCTTCTCGGATTTCACGCATCCCGAAACCAACGCGGAAATCCACGAGCACGCCGTCAACGAGCTGAAGGATGGTGAGTTGATCGAAGAGCGGTTCGAGGGCGAAGACTATCGGCTTATGGTTGTGGCCAATAAATTCCAGACCGGCTTCGATCAACCGTTGCTCGCCGGCATGTTCCTCGACAAGCCAGTTATAGACCGCAACGCCGTGCAAACGGTCTCACGCCTGAATCGTTGTCACGAAGGCAAGAAAGAAGTGGTGGTTGTGGACTTCACCAACAACGCTTCAGCTATCCTCAGGGCATTCGCCAAGTACCGCAAGGGAACGCCCTTCGAGCCTGATGAGCCCGAACCAGAGCTGTGCCCCAGGCTACACGCGGAGATACTTGCAGCCGGTGTGTTCACCCAGACTGATGCCAGAGACTTCGTGACGCTCGCGGCCATGGGTACGGATGCGAAGATACAGTTCGTCATTAGCGGCCTGCGGGTGCGCTTCCAGGGGAGGCTTACCTCACACGAGGAACGAAAGAGTTTCGTCTACCGCCTTGCGCGATTCGTGAAGAGCTTCCACTTCCTGACCTGTTTTTTCACCTATCCCCAGGAGATCAAGGAGTTCGTCATATTCGCGGAATACGTCGGCCCGCAACTCATCAAGCAAGGGAGCATGTCCGACCTCATGAAACGGATTAGACAGACGGAGGTCATCAAGGCTGCGGTGGAATATCAAGGCGTTACGACCAGCGCCGGGCATGTGAAGCTGCAGCCAGGCAAAGGCAAGAAAGGCACCGGACCACCGTCCAGAAAAGTTTCCGTCCAGGACATGATTGCCGAGATTCGCGCTAGGTTTGAAATCAGCGACGAGCAAGCCCTCTACATTAAGCAGGTCACAGAAGAGAAATCCGTCGACCCGGTCATCCGAACCACTGTCCACGCGCACTATGACGACCACGTCTATCTCGAAGGAGCATATCGTGGCCAAGTCAATGGCGAAATTCAAACGGCTTACGACGGGCGGGGACGTTATGAAGAATTAGCAGATCCCAAATATACGGACACAGGCGGCATCTTTGATATCATGGCTGTCACGGTGATCCATACTCATCTGTCGTCTGCTGCATGAGCGTATGAGCAAGCGAATAGACCAAATCCCCAAGCATGACCGGCCCAGAGAAAAGCTCGTCACTAAAGGGGCGAATGCCCTCAATGATCAAGAACTGATGGCCGTTCTGTTAGGCAAGGGCACAGCCCGAATGGATGTGATGACCATCGCGAACAATCTCGTCCGGGTTATAGACGAAAGAGGGCTGAATCTTCGCACCGAAGACTTGACGGCATTCGAAGGTGTCGGAGAAGCGAAAGCCACCTTGGTACTCGCCGCGATTGAGTTCGCTCGTCGGCGTATCAAGCCAGAGGGCCTGAAGATTAGTACGCCAGCGGATGTCCTCCCTTTGATTCGCCATTTTGCAGATCGCAAGCAAGAGCATTTTCTATCTGTCACCATCAATGGGGCCAACGAAGTTCTTAATGTCCGGGTCGTGTCCATTGGGTTAATAGACCGCAGTCCAGTACATCCGCGAGAAGTCTTTGCTGATGGGCTGACGGACCGCGCTTCGGGTATCATCGTGGCGCATAACCATCCGGCGGGAAGTCTCGAACCTTCTCCGTCTGACATAGAGGCCACGAAGCAAATCAAGCAAGCGGGAGAGATTGTTGGCATTGAGCTACTCGATCACATCATCTTTAACCGGAAGGGCTATTACAGTTTTTTGGAGGAAGGAGGTCTATGAGGTTATCCTGAAACGCAGAGGGAGCATTGCTGACCTTGCGTCTTGCAATCTGACAGTTCACCGGGAGGAGGGAAAGACGTTTTCGGGAGCCATTTGTGTATCGCGTACACTCTTCTCCAGACGAGAAGTAGGTTGAGCCCACTGGGTGTTCCGCTTTTCAGAGGCTCGCCATGGGTGTCGTCTTCCTGCTCCTCCTCCTCCTGCCGCTGCTGCTCTTCTCTGGCACACTGGCGCTTGTCGAACCAGGCTTCTCTGAGGAATACGAGCGCGACTACAACATTTTTAATCCGGCCAGTCGGTATGCACACGACAATCCTCTGAGCCCCGCACAGATCTACGCGTCCGAGAATCTCTTCAACCCGGCCAACCGCTACAATCCCACGACTCCATTCGAGCCTCTGAACGGCTCCCGCTGACACGAGGCGTATCTCGTCGTTCGTGTAGCATCGCACAGTTGAGGTTGGAGAGCGCTAGCTATCTGTCCCTGTCTTTTCCCTCGCCGCCGTTCTGGCATAGCAGGGAATGAAGCGTCAGAAAGAGTGTAACGTGGACACGAAAGAGAGTCATAAGGCGTGTCTTGTTACGCTCACAAACGAAGAGCATGGCTGACTCACGGTTTCTTCGCCACGACCTTGCCGTTTTCCCACACGTAGATCGGTGTGCCATACATCCGGGCGGTCTTGCGCGCTACCTTGGCGGCTCTCCGTAGTGCGCGTCCGACGCTTTGAGAAAGGGCTTTGGTTGCTTTTTTTCTGTTGGTTGTCTTCATGGACCCTCCTCCAGCAATTTAGGAGCATCGTGGGAATTATCGTAGACCGACCAGTCATGGGCCAATGGACGATACAGCGCATGATAATTGTCCCAACTGCGTTGAAAGCGTCGCAACACGTCTGCGCGAGGAATGTCATGTCCGCCTTGGCGAACCCGGGAAGCGATACGTTGAAGGGCAAGTTGCGGTGATGTGAGTGACAAGAATACGATGGTGATCTGATATCCCGCTGTCTTCCATCCTGTCAGAAGCCGTATATATGTTCTCCCACTCAATGTGCTCTCAAAAGCGAAATCCTTCCGAGCCTTCGCTAAACGAGTGAGTTCCATCAAGACAAGTCTGCCTGCCTGATGTGCTGCTAACTCTGGGCGAATAGGCGAGAGTCCCCCAGCAATGAGGTCGGCATTCACGAAATGGATTACGCCGGTCTCGCGAAGAAGAAATTCCCTGGCCAAGGTGGTCTTCCCGGCACCATTTGGTCCGGCAATGATGATGCAGCGAGGGGATCGAACGGTTCGGGTGCTCACGGTCGAGCCTGTCAGCTCGCTACCGGCTGTTGGTAGTCTACTTCGATCTTGAATCCAAGATCCTCGATCATGCCCCACACTTCTGGGGCCGGTTGGCCT
>DATHTZ010000239.1:0-1676 GCA_035462675.1 Nitrospiraceae bacterium
CGCCGCGCAGGACGTGGATCTGCGGCAGCAGGTCGCGCGTCCGCGCCAGGTTGGCGAGCATGGTGCGCAGGCGCGCCGGCTCGACCGGCTTGGTCAGGTAGTCGCTGGCGCCTCGCTTCATGGCTTCGACCGCGTTGTCCACCGACCCAAAGGCGGTCATGAGAATGACTCCAATGTCTGGATAGAGACGCTGGATCTCCGCCAATAACTCCGTTCCCTGCATCCCTTTCATCCGCAAATCCGTCACGACGACGGCGCAGTCTTGCTCGGCCAACAGCTTCAAGGCCTCTTCCCCGCCCCCTGCAGTCGAAACTTGATGGCCGCGACCCTTGAGCACATCGTGAACAAGCTCCCGCATTTCCGCATCGTCATCAACGACAAGAATCACGCCCCAGTCTTCGGTCATACTTCACTCCTCCTCTGGCAGGATGCTGAAAAAGTCGCCCCTCTCACCCGCTCAACCCCGGCGCGCCGAGACGCGCCTCTTCCCATGAATCGTTCTCGCATCGTTCAGATCCTCAACGGACCCCGCTTGGGGAAAGAGCTGTTCCGACAGCTCGGGGTTGGGCGGGTGAGAATGTTACGCCTCAGAACTTCACTCGCTGCGGCCTTGCTGGACGAACTTTTTGAGCATCCTATTAAGTTTGTGCCCTATTGCCTCACATACACAAACCGGCTGGATTTCCTGCAAGCCGACATTGTTGTTCACCAGCCTGAGGTAGCTGAACGCCAGAAACTAGCCCTTTGCCCTTTTAGGGGTCAAGACGGTTCTGCCGCGAAAGGCTACAGGCATACTTTCCTGTTGGGGAGGAATGCCCCAGCATTCGCCACTCACAAGGGTTTCAGCCAACTGTCAGATATAGATGTGCAAAGGTAGGACCAATTATCCGACGGGAATAACGCTCGGCGAACGGCAGGAGCAGCTGCCGCAGATTGGCAGGGGACAGGATCAACGGGGTGTGCTACTTCACCTTGGAAAAATCAGCAACGATTCTCGCCTCATGGCCATCTTGAAGATTTACAACGAACACGGACGCCGCAGTAGGATCGAATGTTTCATAGGCAAAGAGCGCGGTAAAGCGTGATCGCTAGGTTGGTCCGGCTCCCTCATTCATTCGGCCACGTTCGGCTTTTCCAATATCGATGGGCTTGATCCTCTTGGAGCCTTGTTGCAATTCGATCACGGCGCCTTCTGCAAAGTATTCATCGTCGCCACACAGCTGAACCTCGATCTCCATATTAGGCATGTCTACGACTTTCTTGATGAACTCCTCGGGCATGCGCACATCCATTTTTCGCTTTTTAGACTCCGCCGCCTCTTGTCGGCCAAAGGCTTCAAGTCGATAGCGTTTGGTCCGAAGGATGGCACTGGCTCCGCAGGGATCTTTCTCTGGGTCAACGCCCACACGCGTGACGAGGGAGGCTTGCTGGAGGACCTTCCTGACGTCCTCTGGAGTGTTGGCCTTCTCCATCGGCGCCCGCCCTGCTTCCAAGGCCTTCTGCGCCTCTTCCACTGAAAGCTTCACCTCGATCGCCAAGGCAGGCTGGAGGCCGACGACCGTCAACAAGCCCACGATCGCACAGAGGGCAGCACCGCCGACTCGTGCTACTGACGTCAGACATCGCACGCTCATGACTCCCTCCATGCACACAACAGCGATTGATGAAGCGGCATT
>DATHTZ010000240.1:0-5563 GCA_035462675.1 Nitrospiraceae bacterium
CTGTGTGTGGATGAGATAATCGGGCCAAAGGATTCCGTGTGAACAGTAATCCTCTGTATCGGCGAAATGCTGAGATGTAACGTGGCAAGTAAAGTTTGATCTGTGAGTGAGTGCAAGCAGGAGGCCTGGCTTGAGCGGAGACAACGGCCTGGTTGGCTCTGGATCTGCGTGGAAGCCGTGTTCCAACATAAGATCGGCTCCAGTCTGATCGTGGGGGAGCCACCTTAATGACCCATGACCGCACAGTTGTCAATGTATTTGTTAGGTAGAAAGGTGGCGTGGCACTCAGGCAAGAATGGTTCCGGAGTATCGATGGCTAGCCTGGACGTGCCGCTGGGGGCTACGTGCTCCAGCGGGGAAGTCTTGCCGGCCAGCGAACATCGGGATGGAGGAGGCCCGCAATCTCACGTGCTACGCCCCTGTACCATGCAGGTATTCGAGAATCGACGCCGGAGGCGATCGCCCACTACACGATCTGCTTCCGCAGCCGTCCCCAATACGCAGTTCCGACGTAGCCGCAGGCGAAGGTGCCTGTCGTGAGGGCCATGATTTGGTAGACCTTGCTCCGGGGGATTTTGACTTTCACGGCGGGGTTCAAGAGATCGGGCGAGTGCATGACTAGCTTCAGCGATTCGCCGGCGGAGAGAATCGGCCACATGCAGGACAGGCGCAGACGAGTTTCATATCGTGGAATAGCCATGGTGTAGAGCCAGCCCTGGTCGAGATGCTCCACCGCCATACGGACGAGTTTGCTCAGGACCGGTTGAAAACGCGCGCGGTTCCGCTGGTCTAGTAAGTCCCGCCCGGTGAGTCCGGATTCGGCCAGCATGGGCACCGGTACATAGCAGCGGCCTTTCTGGAGATCATGCGCGACGTCTTTGACGATATTCGTGAGCTGCAACCCCTTTCCAAATCGCACACCGACCTCCGACATCTCCCGCACCTTCCATGAGGCCAACGCCTTCCGGTGCGCACACATCAAATCTGTCCAGAATTCGCCCACACAGCCGGCGACGTAGTAGGTGTAGTGGTCCAAATCATCGAGCGTCTTCAGAACCGTAAGGTCTTCCGCCGACGTACCGGGGAAGACACTGAGGTCCATCTCCATGCCTTGCGTGAGTGTCGACATGAGCTGCTGTACGCGGCGCCTATCGTCAGGAGAAAATGTCTGGAAGAGCTTGAAGCAATCTTCCAGTCGTTCAAGCAGGATACGCTCGGCAGAATTCTGCTGGATTGGCCCCACCGCTTGCTGGATCTCTCGCACCTGAGCCCAGGCGATCTGATCGCTCACAAACTGAGCTTTGAGTTGGCCGAGTAAATCCAGCCGACGCGGACGGTCGATCAACTCCGTGTCCGCAATCGTGTCCGCTGCGCGGGCAAACAGGTAGGCGAGGCTGACTTGATCGCGCACATCTGCCGGGACCACGGCCAAGGTCGTGTAGAAAAGACGGGACACGTGCTTGAGGAGATCGCGGAGCAGTTCCTGCTTGGAGGGCTCTATGCTCGTAGCCACACCTATCGCACTTCCAGGGTCCCTTCCATCCCTTTGTCGCGATGGCTGGGCATGGGCCAGAGCCGTTTGTCGCAGTAGATGGGAAATGTGCCGGGCTGAGTCGGCGTAAATGTCACGGTGACCGTCTTGCCGGCGCTGACATCCTGTTTGACAGACAGGCCTCCTGCCGGGTTCTGGATGAGAAAATTGTGCGGGATTATCGTCGTCACACTGGTCAGCGTCAGCTCAACCGGCTTCCCAGCTTCGACAATCAAATGGTTGGGATTATACGAGTAGCTATCAAGCGTGACCGTGGCTCGCTGCACCCCGTCTGCCGCTACCGGGATCATCATGGGAGGACCGGACTGAGAGGGTTCCGCTCCATGAATGATAGTCACGCCGACTGATGTCAGCAACCAGACAGTCGCCATTATGTTGAGCAATGGCTTGGGCGCCTTCTGCATGAGCCATTTCTAACAGGAAGGGCGGGAACCGGTCAACTTTGCCTAAGAGTTTCACGGGCTTGAGGCGCCTTGACCTTGGCATCTTCGGAGTTATCATCATGAGCATTGCTTGGATAGTCTCGATGGAGTGCATTTCAGCTGATCGGTTAGTATAATGACGCTCACTGGTCACTCGCTCAATGATGGGGCGAGAACGTGGTCTAGAAGGAGGATCTCGATGAAGTGGATGAAAGGGATGTTCCTGCTGCTGGCCGCTAACATACTGATCATGGTGACGCTCTCGCTCACCGTGCCGCTGCTGATCAATATCGTTCTGCCCATGTTTGGAGTCGATCTGCGGGGAGCGGTCGACCTCAGTTCGTTAGTCTGGGCCCTCGCGTTCGGCTTTGGTGGCGCCTTTATCAGTTTGGCCTTCTCGAAACAAATGGCTCGGGCGATGCTGGATTGCCGCCAGATCACCCAACCTCGGTCACATGCCGAACAGGTCATTTACGGCTCCGTTCAGGAGATCGCGCAACGGCTGCAGATCACGATGCCTGAGGTATGGGTCTACGAAGCCCCCGATCCTAACGCCTTTGCGACAGGGCCCAGCAAGAATAATTCAATGGTGGCCGTCTCGACGGGGTTACTGAGCAATCTACAAGAGCAAGAAGTACGAGCCGTCCTCGCCCATGAAATGGGACATGTCTACAACGGAGACATGTTTGCCACGACTGTATTGGCGGGGCTGATGAATACCTTCGTCTACTACATTGCGATGTGGGTGCGCCGGTTTTTTGCAGAGCGCGATCAAGCGATGCTCGGTTTTGGGTTGTCGATTGTGCTTCAGATCGTGGTCAGCATCCTGGCCTCAGTCCTGATCTGCTGGTTTTCTCGTCAGCGTGAATATGGCGCGGATGCCTTCTCGGCCAAGGTGTACGGCAAGGACTCGATGATCTCGGCCCTTCGCGCGATCGACCGATGGGTTACCCGCTCGCAGGTTGAGTATTCTGGACAGGATGCGCTCGCGACGATGAAGATCTCCGGTAATTCATCGGGATTCATGCATCTCTTTGCCACGCATCCGCCGGTCGAAGCGCGCATTGACGCCTTAGAGCGACTCTAATTGTGAGGTGCCAGATGGAAAGATCACGTCAGGTATTGGTAGGCGCGCTTGCGGCAATTGGCTTGATCGCCGGTGGTGGATCGAGCGATCTACTTGAACCGAGCCACGCGCAGGCGAAACAAGAAGGGACCGTATTCATGGCAGCACAGACGCCGATGGTCTATGACTTTACGCTGAATGACATCGATGGGAAGCCGGTCTCCCTCAGCCAGTTCCGTGGTAAGGCCCTGTTGCTGGTCAATACGGCCAGCTTCTGCGGCAATACGCCGCAGTATACCGACCTCGAACAGATGTATGAACAGTATAGAGAGAAGGGTTTTGAGATCCTGGCGTTCCCTGCAAACAACTTCGGGCAGCAAGAGCCGGGGACCGATGCAGAGATCAAATCGTTCTGCTATACCAAGTACAGCCTGTCGTTTCCACTCTTCAGTAAGATCAGTGTGAAGGGCGACGATAAACATCCACTCTACCGCTACTTGACAGAGCAGAGTCCGTTTCCCGGCGAGGTGGAATGGAATTTCCAGAAGTATTTAGTCGATCGCTCAGGAAAGGTCGTCGCCCGATACCATCACCGTACGAAGCCCTTGGCGCCAGACATCGTCCAGGATGTTGAGCGAGTGCTCGCGGCCCGCTGATACAATCAGGTTTTTCGGTAAAAAGAAATATTCGTCCGATATTCTTGAATCGCAGCGGCGAGGGCTTGACTGCCGAGAGGGATATTGGCATCCAGGGCATCTTCGATCTCGGGATCGTTGATTTCCACATCATAGCGATCTTGCATATTTGTTCTGACAGGCCCCTGCGTGATCTCTCTCGGCATGAAAATCTCTTTCCAGACTTCTTTCTCGACCAAGCACACGTCTCTGAATCGCTCATAGAGCAGTGTGAGCTTTTCTTGATCCGTGACTTTGATGCGCTCTCCCATCGTGTTCCTTTTCTCTGTTCACCCACAGTATTCATCAGCGCTTCTGCCGTAATCGCCGATGGTTTGGCGCGAGGCTAGTGCGGGCTCATGCCGGCAGGAGCAGCATCCTCGATGATCGTAAACCGCATGGTGCCCACTTGATTGGCCGCATGAAAAGACTGTTGCCCGAGTGGCGTGATGAACAGCTTCACCAGGTACGTCCCGACGTCCCAGGCGCTTCCAGGTTTCTTGAGTTCCAGAAACCCATAGCGTTCATGCCCCGGCACTTCCAAGGTGTCTTTGCCGAGCGGCACGGATGAGAGGACACCCTTCTCCCCCTCCAGAAACCATTGTGCACTGAACTGGGCAGGATCTTCCAGCGGGGCTGACTCGAACACAATATAGATGGCTGGAATATCCCGATGAAACACCGATCCCGGCTCGATGGGCTTCAGCCGAGGATCTTGCGTGTACCAGCCTTTCCGTCCGAACGTATCCCACTCGACGTCATACCCTTTGGCCATCTTGATCCAGGTAAACAGGGATTGCGGGATGCCCTTCCTTTGTTCGTCGAACGACGGGCTCTGCGTGGGGGCGACCTCGGTCGTCGCCTGCTCTTTCGGCGCGAAGAGATCCCGTGCCGCGACTTCTTGCCGGACGCACACGAGAATGCTCAGGCTGGCAAGCACGGTTGCTAGGAGCTGCTTCCCGATACTTCCGGTCTTACACATTAGAGCCATCATGATCGCCGTCCACTCGTCCGGTCATGGTATCGAGAGATCCCTGAGGGGTCAATCACCGAATGGCCAAGTTACTCATCTGTGTACATCCTTTGCCTCCCTCTATGCTACGCTCAATCAGAGTTTCCTTCCAGGAAAGGGTCCTGTGCTTCCGACACTGCGAGAATGTCCGCAAGAGTTCGTGTCAACCAACTCCCGCCTGCAGGGTACCGGTGAGCGAGGTCTTCGCTATGGTCTCCGAGACGGCGTCTGCCAGGCCGTTACGCAAGGAAGCGGGGAGCAATATCTTTCCGCCTTCGCCTTGCTCCTTCATGCCAGCCCGTTCCAACTGAGTGTGTTGTCGGCATTGCCCCAACTCATTGGAACAGGGGCTCAACTCGTCTCTGTGAAGTTATTACAATGGTTTCCCAATCGCAAAGCCCTCATCTCTGCCGGCACTGTCGGGCAAGCCTTTACATGGATTCCTATCGTACTCCTGCCGCTGCTGCTGCCACAGTGGGGACCCTGGCTCGTCGTGGGTGGCGCTGCCGCGTATTTTGCTTGCGCGCACTTCACCACGCCGGCTTGGAATAGCTTGATTGCCGATTGGCTCGACCAGCATGAACGGGGCGCCTACTTCGCACGACGAGCCAAAATAATCGCTAGCCTCAGCTTCTTTGCGCTCTGCGGAGCCGGATGGGTGCTGAGCCTCTGGGAACATTCGAGCGCCGCTTGGTGGGGATTCGCGCTGATCTTTGCCTTGGCCGGAAGCGCCCGCATCTTCTCGGCTTTAGCGTTGTCCCCCGTTCAAGATGAGCATCCGACCGCCCACCAGGAGGCTCAGCAAGGATTTCGCGACTTTTTCCGTCTGGGTGCGAC
>DATHTZ010000241.1:0-12085 GCA_035462675.1 Nitrospiraceae bacterium
ACAGGACCTCCAGGCTGCGGCAAGACACTCACGCTCAAGGCATTGGCCTATCATACCGCTGCCAAGTTCATCACCGTGCTTGGCAAGTCAGGTGTGGATGACTCCGACATCCACCGCGCATTGGATGCCGCCGGAAAGTGCTCCCCGGCCGTGGTCTTATTCGAGGACCTGGACAAGCTTATCGAGGCCAAAGACGTCTCTCTGTCTCATTTCCTGAACCTGCTGGATGGACTCAAAGTGCTGAGCGGTGTCCTCGTGATCGCGACGTGTAATGAGCCCGAGAAGTTGGATCCTGCGTTGCTGCACAGGCCGAGCTGGTTCGATCGGATCTGGAACTTTCCTCTTCCCGCAGTAGAGCAGCGTCTGGCGTTGCTCCGCAAACATGGAGGCACGTACTTCTCTGAACTGGTCTTGCGCGATGTGGCGCAACGATCACATGGGTTCTCGATGACGTATGTCCAAGAGGTCGTCGTCAATGCGCTCCTCGAATGCGCGCACGACGGAAAGAATCCCACCGATCCGGACCTGCTTCGGAGCCTCGACACCATTCGGTTGCAGCGAAGGTGTGCATCGAAGGGAGTGGAGTCGCTTGAGGAGCAGGACAGCGTGGGATTTGCTCTAAGTAATCATGCCGGATTCTCTTCAGGCGCGAAGGAGAAGGTCGAGGAGTGCTAGCCGCTGATTGAAAACCTCACTCAGCTACCCAAGCTCACCTAACCTCGATTGAAGTACGCTGATCGCGGCAATCGCCGCCGTTTCGGCTCGGAGAATTCTCGCCCCGAGCGTGAGGGCTCGGTACCCCTGTTCTTGGGCGAGGCGCAGTTCCTCTCGCTCCCATCCTCCCTCCGGTCCAATCAACACGATGATCGATTGCTCAGGCCCGATCGGGAGCGGCAGGGCCGTCAGTGATGTCTCGCCAGTTCGCTCTGAGAGGATAGTCTTCATTGTCGCGGAACTGTGACTGGCAAACAGACGGGAGAGATCGGTCGGTTCTGCAATCGTAGGAATGGTCCGACGCTCCGATTGTTGTGCCGCCTCGAGCGCGATTTTTTGCCATCTTGCTCGTTGGTGCTCAACGCGATCCGGTTGGATTTTGACGACGCCGTGTGTGGTATGGACCGGAACAATGCAGTCCACTCCCAGTTCCGTCGCCTTCTAAATGACCCAGTCCATTTTTTCCCCCTTGAGAAGTGCTTGCGCAAGGATCAGAGATGGTGCGGTTCGGGCAGGAGCCTGCATGGTCTCGATGATTCGGCTTTCGATTGTTTGGGACGTCACGTGCGTTACTTCAGTCCGATAACGTGTGCCATGATCATCTGTGACGAGAAGGGACTCTCCTGGGTGAAGGCGAAGACTGTCGCGCAAATGGTGCAGCAGGGGACCGGAGATTCGAATGGTCGGAGGTGTGATGGCGTCAGACGGCACGAAGAACGTGGACATAATGCGGGTGACCGCCGGCGCTATTCGAAGAAGGTCTTCATTTTGTCGAAGAAGCCGTCGCTGTCCTCTTCCATCGACATGCCGCTCTCTTTGGCAAACTCTTGGAGCAATTCTTTCTGACGAGCGGTCAGTTTGGTGGGAATCTGAATCTTGATGACAAACAATTGGTCGCCTGTACTGTGGCTCTTGAGGCTGGGAACACCCAGGCCTTTGATGCGCAGGGTCTTATCCTGCTGCGTGCCGGCAGGAATTTTGATGACCGTCGTGCCTTTGAGTGTCGGGACCTCAATCTTCCCTCCGAGTACGGCTGTGACAAACTGAATCGGAACGTCACAGACGATATCCTGCCCTTGGCGCTGGAAGACCGGGTGCGGTTTGACGGTAATCGCCACATAGAGATCTCCGGGCGGGCCTCCATTGACTCCGTGTTCCCCTTCGTTCGAGAGACGTAGGCGCATGCCTGACTCGATGCCGGCTGGGATGTGTACGGCGATGGTCCGTTCTCGATAGGTACGTTGACGGCCTTGGCAGGCAGGGCAGGGTTCTGTGACAATTCGTCCCGCCCCTTCGCATTGGCCGCAGGGACGGGTGATGCTGAAGAATCCTTGCTGGAACCGCATCTGTCCGGCCCCTTTACAACTGGGACAGGTCTTGACCGATGATGCGTTCTTGGCTCCGCTCCCCTTGCAGTCATTGCACATTTCCCAGCGCGGGATTTTGAGTTTGGCCTCTTTCCCGTAGACAGCTTCCTCGAAGGTCAATTCTAGATTGTATTGAAGGTCGTTGCCACGCTCAGCTCGACTGCCACCACCGCCTCGCTGTCCACCAAAAAAATCCTCGAAGATGTCGTTGAAGGCATCGCCGAAGCCGCTCCCGCCGAATCCGGAGCCGTCTGGACCGCCCCCCTGCTGGGTCCCAGCGTGGCCAAACATGTCGTAGCGCTTGCGCTTGTCCTGATCACTCAGCATCTCGTACGCTTCGTTGACTTCTTTGAACTTCTCTTCTGACGCTTTCTTTTGTGCCTCTCCCGTCTGCAGATCGGGATGGTGTTGGCGGGCCATCTTCCGATAGGCCTTCTTGAGGTCGTCGTCGGACGCAGTTCGTTCGACGCCTAAGGTTTCGTAATAGTCGCGTTTAGACACGGACGCCGTCTCTCAGGGTGAAAGTGCAGCAAGACCGAGCCCCCTCTATCGGCGAACTCGGTCTCACTGACGATATTCTAACTTACTTCTTGTCTTTGTCTACTTCTTCGAATTCTGCGTCAACGACCTTTTCATCCGTCTTGGTCTCGCCGGTTCCGGCTCCGTTTCCACCTGTTGCATCGGCGCCGCTGCCGGCTGCCGTCGATGCCGAAGCCTTCTTATACATTTCCTCGGCCAACTTGTGGGATGCAGTCGTCAATGTTTGGGTAGCTGACTCGATCGCCGTTGGGTCCGTACCCTCCATCGCTTTCTTCAGCGCGGCCACGGCTTCCTCGATCTTGGTCTTGTCCTCCACGGCGATTTTGTCGCCGTGCTCGCTCAGGTTTTTTTCCGTCTGGTAGATCAGCGTGTCGGCCTGGTTTTTGGCTTCGGCAGTCCTCCGCCGCTTCTTATCTTCGTCGGTGTGGGCCTGTGCATCCTTCACGAGCTTTTCAACTTCTTCCTTGCTCAAGCCGCTGGACGCCGTAATCTTGATGGACTGTTCCTTTTGTGTCGCCAAGTCTTTGGCCGAGACATGGACAATGCCATTGGCGTCAATATCGAACGTCACTTCCACTTGCGGCATCCCGCGGGGGGCCGGAGGAATCCCGACTAAGTCGAACTGGCCGAGGAGCTTATTATCGTTAGCCATCTCGCGCTCGCCTTGGAAGACTCGAATAGTCACTGCTGTTTGATTGTCGGCAGCCGTCGAGAAGACCTGGCTCTTTTTCGTCGGGACGGTCGTGTTCCGCTCGATCAACTTTGTAAAGACGCCGCCGAGGGTTTCGATGCCCAGCGAGAGAGGCGTCACGTCGAGGAGCAGCACATCCTTCACTTCGCCCTTGAGCACGCCGCCTTGAATGGCGGCGCCGATCGCCACGACTTCGTCCGGATTCACGCCCCTGTGCGGTTCTTTTCCGAAGAACTCTTTGACAGCCTGAATGACTTTCGGCATGCGGGTCATGCCGCCGACGAGGACGACTTCCTTGATATCGCCCGAGGAGACGCCGGCGTCGGAGAGCGCCTTCTTGCAGGGCTCGATCGATCGTTTAATCAGGTCGTCGACCAACTGCTCGAGTTTCGCGCGAGTCAGTTTCACGACCAGATGTTTCGGTCCGTTGGCGTCTGCAGTGACGAAGGGCAGATTGATCTCGGTTTCCTGCGACGAAGAGAGTTCGATCTTGGCGCGTTCCGCCGCCTCTTTCAAGCGTTGGAGAGCCATTCGATCCTTCCGAAGATCGATGCCTTGATCCTTCTTAAACTCATCGACCAACCAGTCCATGACACGCTGGTCGAAGTCGTCACCGCCGAGATAGGTATCACCGTTGGTCGATTTGACCTCGAAGACGCCGTCGCCGATTTCAAGGATGGAGACGTCGAACGTACCACCACCCAAGTCATAGACGACGATCCGTTCGTCTTTTTTCTTGTCCAGACCGTAGGCAAGGGACGCGGCGGTCGGCTCATTGATGATCCGGAGGACGTTCAAGCCTGCGATCTGGCCCGCATCTTTGGTGGCTTGGCGTTGGCTGTCGTCGAAGTAAGCCGGTACGGTGATGACCGCTTCAGTGACTTTTTCGCCGAGATAGTCCTCCGCGGTCTGCCGCATCTTTTGCAGAATCATGGCGGAGATTTCCGGCGGGCTGTAGCGCTTGCCGCGTAATTCGACGTGCGCATCGCCGTTGTCTCCCTCAGTCACCTTATAGGGCAGCCGTTTGGCAGCGTCGGTCACTTGCTGGCTGCGGAATTTGCGGCCCATGAGGCGCTTCACTGAGAAAATCGTGTTCTCCGGATTCGTAATCGCCTGGCGCTTCGCAATCTGTCCGACGAGGCGCTCGCCCTTTTCTGTGATGGCGACGACGGACGGTGTCGTACGGGCCCCTTCTGCATTGGCGATCACAACCGGTTCGCCGCCGCTCATAATGGAAACGCAAGAGTTCGTGGTTCCAAGGTCGATGCCGATCACTTTGCCCATGTGCCTACTCCTTCCTCACTAGGTCTGACTTTGATAATGTTGTTACGACGAGCTGATCGTGTCGTCTGTTCCCGGTGCGCCGTTGGCCCGCCCCGTCGATACGCTCACCATGGCTGGCCGTAAGATACGGTCATGCAGGAGATATCCTCGCTGAAATTCCTCCACCACGTGTTGCACCGGAACCTTCTTGGACTCGATGGAGGTGACGGATTGATGCGTGGCGGGATTAAACGGCTGGCCGACCGTCTCGACGGGCGTGACATGAAATCTCGTCAAGGCTCCCGTCAATTGCTTGAGCGTGAGCTCCACGCCCTGGATGAGGACGTCGCTGTTCCCTCCCTCTCGTGAGGACTTGATGGCCCGTTCGAGATTATCGACGACTGGTAAGAGCTCCTTCAGCAACGCCTCATTGCCGAATCGGATCTGGTCGCGCTGGTCCCGCTGAATCAATCGCTTATAGTTATCAAACTCGGCGGCGAGTCGAAGATACTTGTCGTTGAGTTCCATGAATTTATCGGTCTTTTCCGTGAGAGCCAACTGAAGCTCGGCGATCAGGCCAGTGTCTTCCGTGGCGGAGCAATTGCCGGGCGATGGCGCATCCAAGTTTTCGATTATATTCGCGTTCTGGTGTTCCTCAGCCATGAAGGACTCCTTTGTTCGTTTGGAGATAGCCACAGGGCTCATAAAGTCAACCGGGCCAGAAAAATTAATTACTTGTGCAGAGAAAGGTGGTCTTTTGCAGGCTGCGGAAAAGTCATGGTAGCCCAGCGGAATTCTGAGGGCATGCACTTCTGGGACAAGGGCAGAGCATCCATGCAGGATGGTCAAAAAGGCCGTTCAGTAAGGCCGCAGCGAGTGAAGATCCGAGGCGTACCCGCTGGGGTACCTGGAAGGTCTGAGCAATGCGAGAACGAAGCGTGGGTAAAGGCGCGTCTTGGCGCGCCGGGGTCGGGCGGGTGGGAAGAGCGACTTTTTCAGCATCCTGTCAGACCTGCATGGTGGGAGGGGGAGATCCCCGGGTTCGTCGGTAGAGAAGTTCAAGACCTTCTAATGTCAAGAATGGTTCAATTTTTTGAATGGATGCGGTTTCGGCTGCCAGGATGGAACTGAGCCCTCCAGTACCGATGACGTAGGCTGAACGCCCGAGCTCCTGCTCCATTCGTCGGACGACGGTATCGACCAATCCTGCATACCCGAATAATAAGCCGGCTTGAATGCTGCTGGCGGTATCGGTACCGATTACGGTCTTGGGACGGATGAATTCCACCTTCGCCAGTTTGGCAGCTCGTGCGAACAGGGCCTCTGCCGAGATCCCTAGGCCGGGAGAGATGACGCCTCCGAGGTAGTGGCCCTCCGCTGTAATGGCGCAAAAGGTGGTGGCGGTGCCGAAATCGACGACGATGAGGTCGCGGCGATATTTATGATACGCGGCTGCGGCATTCACGAGCCGGTCGCTGCCGATTTCTTTTGGGTTGGCATAACGGAGTGTGAGACCCGTATCCGTATCCGAGGTGACGATCACTGGATGCTGGTGAAAATATTGGTCGATCATGTCTTTGACGGTCCCGGTCAGCGCAGGCACAACGCTGGAGATGATGGCGCCGGAAAGACGTTGAACGGGAATCTCTGCTGCTGCGAGAAGATTGGCAAAGAGGATGCCGTACTCGTCCGAGGTTTTTTTCACGTCCGTCGCCAATCGCCAATGGGCCGCCAGGGAGCGGTCGTCATAGACGCCCCAGACAATGTTGGTGTTGCCGATATCAACGACGATGAGCATAGGTACCATTGTACGTTTTAGTGGGCAAATTTGGCTAGACTCTCACGTGGATGATGTCGGCGACGCGCAAGTGAACGACTTCCGGTGTCCCCGAGCCAGGTTGAGCCGACTGCGGCTGCAGGCACAAGGATCCATCCTGGCCGATTCCCTCGGCAAGCCCTACGATCACGCCTCCATTGGCCAACGTCGCTTGTACCCTGAGGCCGATGGTCGAGCATCGTTGGTGATAGGCCAACGCAAGCCGGCTTGTTCCATGATTAGCCAATTCATCGAGGCACTGTTCGAGTTCGAGGAGCAGCTGCGCGAGCAGTCTGTTGCGATCGACGACGATCTTCCGTTCCTGCCAGATCGACGTGGCTGAGCCGCGTAGGTCGGCAGGCCAGTCATCGTGGTCACTGTTGACGTTGATGCCGATTCCGATGATCTGGAAAAGATCTGATCCTGTTCCTGTGCCGCTTTCACAGAGGATTCCGCCGACTTTTCGTTCCGAGATCAGGAGATCGTTGGGCCACTTCACGGAGACGTGGACGGACGAGACCTGTTCGATCGCTTCGGCTGCGGCTAGCGCCGAGATGAGCGGTAGCCAGGAGAGCCATTCTGTGAGGCGCTCCGGTGGGCGTGTGGTTCTGAGGATGATGGAACAGTAGAGATTAGCGCCGGGTGGAGAAAACCAGGTTCTGGAGAGACGCCCGCGTCCGGTAGTCTGGCTATCGGCGATGACGACCGTGCCATGCTCCACTTCTGCCTGTGCAAGATGGACGGCCTCTCGGTTGGTTGAAGGGAGGGAGTCGAACAGTTCGATGCGGTGCCCCAACCACGTGGTTGCGAGGGTGCTGTAGATCGTATCTCGTGTCAGTGGTGGCGAAGGTCGCACTGGTTACCTAGCGAAATGCTGAAACAGCCCTCCTGCGGCGTTCTCGCATCGTTCAGACCCTCAACGTACCACAAAGGGTACGCCTCGGCCCTTCACTCGCTGCGGCCTTGCTGGGCGAACTGTTTGAGTATTCCGCGGGAGAGTGTTGTAGGACATGTGCGGATGCTCTAAATTCTCGCATGTAAAAATAATTCTCCGCTACCTGCTAGGCCGGCGGCGTGGTTCGATTACCAAGCTGAGTGTTGCGGCGGGAGCTGAATGGGTGAGGGCTCCGATAGAGATGCGGTTCGGGCCGGCCGCAGCCATCGCCCGTACATTCTTTAACGTGATTCCTCCGGACACTTCGACAACTGCTCGTCCTCTGATCAGCCGGATAGCTTGACGGACAGTCGACGGGTTCATGTTATCCAACAGAATGATGTCGGCTTGCCCTTCGACGGCCTGCCGTACCTCCGCTGAGGATTCCACTTCCACGATAATATTCATGCCGCGAGGGGCGTTGGTTTTCGCTTTGCGGCAGGCAGTTCGGATGGGCATTGTCGTGTGGTTGAGGAGGGCCAGATGATTATCTTTGATGAGGACGGCGTCGCTCAGTGACCTGCGGTGATTCGTGCCTCCCCCAAGGAGGACTGCCCATTTCTGAAGTGCCCGTATGCCCGGAATGGTCTTTCTTGTATCAAGGATGGTCACAGAATATCCACGAACTGCGTCGCAGAACCGGCGCGTCAAGGTGGCGATACCGGAGAGGTGTTGGAGGAAATTCAAGGCGACTCGTTCGGCTTTCAGGATAGATCGTCCATCCCCTTCGATCTGGAGGAGACAATCTCCATTCTGTGCGCGTTCTCCATCCTGGCGATGGATGGAGAAGATGAGGGATGTATCCACGGTCCGAAAGGTTTGCACGGCTGCAGCAAGACCGGCGACGACCAGCGATTGTTGGGCAACGATGCGCGCGAGTGCCGGCGTAGGAGAGGGAAAGAGTGCGGCTGTCGTGACGTCGCCGAGGAGGAGGTCTTCTTGGAGTGCCAATCGAATGGCGCGCCGTATGTCGGCGACCGGGGGTCGGACCATCGATTACACTCCCAACATGCTGCGCAACTGTTGCTCACTACTGGTGAGCATGGCGTGGTCTCGACGCAGGCTTGCAAGGCGATCCTGGTGATCGGTGATGACGTCGGGTGGAGCCTTGGCAACAAACTCCTGATTGCGCAGTTTTCCCTCCAGCCGTGAGATCTCTTTCGTCTGCTCGGATTGCTCTTTGAGTATGCGATCCAGCGCTTTGTTGAGTTCGACGTCACCCGCCACTGCAATGCCGACGGAGAGGCCGTCTGTCGTGAGCCGGAGAAGATTGCCGGTTGGCCAGGTCGTCGTCGGGATCAGATCGACGGTACCACGGCCGAGATGGGCGAGGTAGTTCCGTAATTGATCCAGGTGGTCCTGTTGCTGTGGCTCGTCGTGTGCGAGATAGAACGTGATCCGCTGCCCCGGCGGATAGTTCAGGAGTACGCGGGATGCGCGTACCAAGCCGATGGTCTGCTCGAGCAGTCTAAACCGTTGCTCCATCTCTGGTGCGGTCCAGATGGGTTCAGCGGTTGGATAGTTCTGAACCACGATGCTCTCGCCCTGGTGAGGGAGCGTTTGCCAGATTTCTTCGGTGAGAAACGGCATGAAAGGATGCAAAAGGCGCATCGTGGTTTCTAGCGTCTCGACAAGGGTCTGTCTGGTTCCCGGTGCGTCCGAACTGACTGAGTCTTGGAGTGTAGGCTTGATCAGTTCAAGGTACCAGTCACAGTACTCGTGCCAGATGAATCGATACAACGCATTCGCCGCGCGATCGAACCGGTAGGCCTCTAACTCGGACGTGACCAACTGAATGGTGTGATTCAGGCGACTCAAAATCCAGCGGTCGGGGAATGTGCGTTCGGCTGGCGCGATGGCCGTTCGTGGTCCATCGAGATGTATGAGGCTGAAGCGAGCCGCGTTCCAGATCTTGTTCGCGAAATTGCGGTAGCCTTCGATCCGTTCCTCTGCGAGTTTGATGTCGCGCCCTGGTGAGGCCATGGATGCGAGCGTGAACCGTAGTGCGTCGGTACCGAACTCCTCCATCACATGGAGTGGGTCGATGACGTTGCCTTTCGACTTGCTCATTTTCTGCCCTTCGGCATCCCGCACAAGCGCATGGATGTACACGTCTCGGAAGGGAACCTCGCCCATGAATTTCAGACCCATCATGATCATTCTGGCCACCCAAAAAAACAGAATGTCGAGCCCAGTCACGAGCGTTGAGGTCGGATAGTACGTCTTGAGCTCGGGAGTATGTCTAGGCCATCCCAGTGTGGAGAAGGGCCAGAGAGCGGAAGAAAACCAGGTATCGAGGACATCAGGCTCTTGCATGAACTGTTGGCCTCCGCATCCAGGGCAGGTTGACGGTGCGGTCTTTCCGACAATCGGAGTCGCCCCTTGGAGGATCGTCAGTCTCGGGGATCGAATGGCTGAAGCTGGTTCGGCAGTGTTTTCAATAATGAGGTCTTTGTTGCAGTGGCGACAATACCAGGCAGGAATCTGATGCCCCCACCAGATTTGGCGTGAGACACACCAATCTTTGATATCCCTCATCCACCCGAGATAATTGTTCGTCCATCCTTCTGGAATGATCCGGATACGCCCGTCTTCAACGGCCCTGATCGCAGGTCCGGCCAGGGGCTTGATCTTCACGAACCACTGAGGAGACAAATAAGGCTCGACTACGGTTTTGCAGCGATAGCATTTTCCGATGGCCATTTTATGGTCATCGACTTTCGTGAGGAGCGCGCGATCTTTCAGGAGCTGCTCGATTTTTGTCCGTGCCTTGATGGCAGGAAGGGTCGCAACTGCATCAATGACGGCTTGATCGACATCGGCAATTTTGAGGCCCTGCGGATCGAGCAAGGCTTGATGGTCAAAGATGGCTAGGCGCGGCAGTCCATGTCGTTCGCCTGCGTCAAAGTCGTTGAAGTCGTGCGCCGGCGTGATCTTAACGGCACCTGTGCCAAACTCCCGGTCGACGAGAATGGCATCGCCTACGATCGGAATCATGCGGTGTGTCAGAGGGAGACGGACTCGTTGCCCGATCAATCGATTGTAACGGGGGTCTTCCGGGTGGACTGCCACCGCTGTGTCGCCGAACATGGTTTCCGGTCTCGTCGTCGCGACGGTGAGACGAATCGTTGGATCATGTTCGAGCGGGTATTCGATTGAGTACAGTTTCCCTTTGACGTCTTCGTGCTCGACTTCGATGTCCGACAGTGCGGTCAGGCAGCGGGGGCACCAATTGATCAGCCGCTCTCCTCGATAAATCAGCCCGTCTTCATACAGCCGTACGAAGACTTCTATGACGGCTTTTGACAACCCTTCATCCATCGTAAAACGAAGACGATCCCAGTCACAGGACTCACCAAGCCGTTTTTGTTGACGAATAATGGTATCCCCAGAGGTGGCCTTCCACTGCCAGATGCGCTCGATGAAGCGATCCCGCCCAAGGGATTCCCGAGACTCGCCTTCTGCCATCAGCTGCTTTTCCACAACGTTCTGTGTGGCAATCCCGGCATGATCGGTGCCTGGCAGCCAGAGCACATTGCGCCCTTGCATGCGGCGCCAGCGTATGAGGATGTCCTGTATCGAATGATTCAGCGCGTGGCCGACATGGAGTGAGCCTGTGACATTGGGTGGAGGAATGACGATGCAGTAGGGTTGGCCAGGATGGCTAGGTGAGGCGTGGAAATAGCCTTGTTGGTTCCAGACCTGAGACCATCGTGCTTCGACCGCCTTGGGATCGTAGGTTTTATCCAGTTGGGGAGTGCTCATTTAGTGCTGACTTCCTAACAGGCTAGGGGAAAACCATATTGGAACCGAAAACTAAACGGTCCGTATATGTGGCACAACAGGGAATAGTCTCAGCAGGATGCTCAAAAAGTTTGTCCAGCAAGGCCGCAGGCGAGTCGAAATCAGAGGCGTACCCTCTGTGGGGTACGTTGAGGATTTCGATGAGCCGAGAACGAAGCTGGCAGACTTTTTGAGCATCCTGCCAGAAATGCGGGGCATCTTAGCACGCGGGTGCCTGCCTCTCAAGGCAACGGGGAGGACACACATCGCTTGAGGGGTGTCGAGCCATGTGTTATACAGACTTGCACAAGGCGAGGGCGAGGGGTTCGTCCCGCTTCCACTTTTTACAATCTGGAGAGACTATGGCCACAGGGCGTGCAAAAGACCGTAAGACAAGAAAGAAGCATCGGAAGAATGTTGCGCGGGTGAAGGCACTGGTGACGACAGCGAGACGGAGCAAGGGTAAGAAGAGCAAGAAGGGGTAATTCGGAACTGAGGAGAGAGTCCTACGCGGCTTGGGTGAGGCGTGTGATCTCTGCTTTGATCTGCTCTTCGGCTAGATTTGGCACGAGGCGCAGAACAGCCTGTTCAACCTGCTCGCGGGCTGTTACTTGAACGAGTGCTTCGGCCATTCCAGCGGTTTGCTTGGCGGCAGCCTGCTGGATCTCTTCCTTAACCAGTCCTTCAAGCGAGCCGAGTTGTTCCCGAACCATATCGGATAGTGAGGCACGAACGGCCTTGATTTCTTCGCGGACGGATTGATCGATACGTTCTTTGATCAGGGGGCTTGCGGTTTCGAGCACGCTCTGCCGAACGATGGGTTCGAGGAGGGACATCTCCCGTGAGAGAACCTGCGGGAGTGCCGTCATGAGCAACGGTTTCAGTACCTGAATCAGCCGTTCTTCCGAGAGAGACGCACCTGTCTGTGTGCGCACCTCTGCTTCCACGGTTTTGGCCACGAGCGTTGCCAGGTCTTT
>DATHTZ010000242.1:0-2719 GCA_035462675.1 Nitrospiraceae bacterium
TCCGCACCAGTTTCGCACACGACGAGCCGTGGCTGCCTTGATGTGTATGTCACAGACGATACGAAGGATGCTACGGTGCCACCAGGTTGATGACACCTTGCTTCCTCTGCACGAGTCACTTGGTTGTGGAATGAAGCATTCCTGACATCGACTGTGCGGGAAGGGGGACAGCTTCCTTAGGGCTCTCATCAGGCTGGCCAAGAAAGTGCACCGACTCTTCGCCCCTCAAATGCGCTGGGCGAATAAGATAGGTCCCATAGATGCTTCTGGTCCAGACGGCCTTAGCGGTATTGACGTTTCCTCCCGAAAACACGTAGCCAAGACCTCCCACGACAGCGCCTCCGAGCGCAAAGGCACCTTTGCCGATGACATAGGGAACGGTAAGTGCCCAACTCGCCACCTCGATCCCCGTCCCCTCTGAGCTGTCAGCGTCTGCTGACGACGTATCAGCCAAGGCCGATCCAGGCGGAAGGAAGATCAGACACATCGTGCTCACAATCAGCGACACCGCAATGGCCTTTCCCATGAGCAGAACGGACCGCAGGACGATATTCAACATGTGGTGTGACTCCCATCTGAACTCTCACTGAGAGCATTCCACATAACCAGGAATGTTCGTTCTAGTCAATGGCCCAATGCAATCTTGGGCTCATCCCACCTCGGTGGCGCCGTGGGAGTGGCGGAAGAGGACGAGGTGAGCGGTCCACCACGGACCGGCTCTTTCCTCACTCCCTCCCATTAGTCAAGGGCTTCTCTCCGGTATTCCGCTTACTGGTGCAGCGTCGTAATCCGGTGTCGAGACGCGGCGGAACCGAATGATCGTTGAGGAACCCTCGGTCGAATCGATGTGTAATCTCACGTCTGCTCCCGCCCTCTCGATCATTACGCGGCCCGGACGGGAAATACTTTGGTACTCGTGTTCCTGTGTACTGTCGTTCTGGCGTACAATAATCGACAACACTTCGTCTGTGTGATCGAGATGAAGGGCCAGGGCTTCAAATGGAAGTCCCTGGGCTGCCCGCGACGCGCTACTGCCTTCGCCGGGCGGCGCGACGTCGACCAACCATTCTTGGTGATCTTGGCTGAACTGCAGGAAAAAGGCGCCCCACTCCCGGCGAGGGATCTCGCATCCTCCTCCCGTTTTAGTTGTTTCTGTGGTTTCCCTCATTGATGATCCTGTGAAAAAATGGGACAGGCGGCGGCGCATGGCCTCCACCAGTCGCAGGAGTTGCGATGCATGTTTTCTCCGTCCCTCCGCTCCCCACAAAAATCTGTCATCTGAACCGGTTGGTTGTAGCATGCCGAGAAAACAGTGTGCTGTCTGGTCACAATTGCTCAGATTGCAAAACCCCGGAGTGTGTACAGTTACACGTATGTGTGTTGTGAGCGTATTGAGGCGAAGGTGAACGATCAGAATCATGTGCTATCGGTTCTCTCTGGCCTAGCAGTCACGGATCGCCGAAATGATAATAAGTAGGTAATGTTCTCCCAGGCCGTTAGAGCGTGTGGGGCGAAAAACCGAGTTCGACTGAGCACGGGAAGTCGAGGAGCGGATGAATGATGGGCATAGTGCAATATATCCCGAGTTATGGGCTCCTCTTGTTCGTAGTCGTGGCGGCCCTCTATTTCTTTCCTGGCCCAGACCCTAGAGATATGAAACCGATGCCAGCCAGGCGAATGACGCACCCAAACGGCCTGCAGATATGTTACGACGGTTCCCACACCTGGGATCGGTGTGAGAACTTTCAGTTGAAAGATTTCCGAGCTCGCATACATCAAATGTATCAGCGACCACTTCGTCAGCATTGATGAGGGCGAGGATATTGGAGTGGACATGAAACAGATGGTTACTCTTGATGATCTTCCCGCGCTGGCAGGCGTGCCCGTCATCGCTCATTTTAGATGGACCATATCGCCGAGAGATGGGCGTGTATTGCTCTATCGGGTAGAGACGGATCCTACTCCTCAAGAATTGAACGGGCCATCAGGTGGGGGAAGCATTGAGATCCTGGAATCTCGTGCCCTGTATTACGAACTTCTCCCTGGCACGTATAGTTTTCAATTGAGCACAACGGGTTGCAAACTTGCTAACGTATGACTTTGCTGGGCGGGAGAGGTGAAGGAGTGACTTGGACGACCGAGAAGCCGACGCAGACAGGCTGGTACTGGTACCGCAAAGATTCTATTGACGCACCCATGCTGCTCTATTGCGGGGTAGCGTGGGATCACATCGTTGATTTTGTCGGTTTGAATGAACCGGTCGCATTCATGAAGGATCATCTGTTGGAGGGCGAATGGTCTGGTCCGCTGGAGCAGCCGGAGTAACTATGGAAATGACGTGGGAAAACCTGAGGAAGTTGTTTACGTGGGCCGCCCAGCACGGATCTGAAGCTCCAATGGCAGACACCGCAGGGGAAACAATTGTGATTGATGGTGCGATCACGAAAGAGGACCTTGGTCGTTTCATGGCCTCTCACTCGGTGCCGCCGACATGATTACCGTCAAACGGCTCATCGAGTGCTTTGAGGCGCCGGCGGGGTAATGCCTCTGGCGAAGGAGAAGAGCTAACCGCATGAGCAACACTGTCGACTATCGGGAATACACTGACCTCGCCCCCTTAAACCGGTCCACCCTGTATGTTAGGGTCGAACCTACGGCCCGCTGATTAAGAGTCCTGCCGAAGACCTACCTCAGAACACTCAGCAAGATCAATCATCAG
>DATHTZ010000243.1:0-2911 GCA_035462675.1 Nitrospiraceae bacterium
CCGATCGAGATCAGATCGAGCAAGTGCTCTTGAACGTCATCGGCAACGCGATCGATGCCTCTCCCATGGACGGATTGGCCCTAGAAATCACGGCGCATGAAGCATCCCACCAGGAACATCTTGGCATTATGATACAAATCCGAGATGCCGGTAAAGGGATTGCGCCAGCAGCGCTGTCCCGTGTCTTCGAACCATTTTTTACGTCGGGGAAACGTAACGGAACTGGATTAGGGATGGCTATCTGTAAGAACATTATCGAGAGGCATCGTGGAGATATTCACCTGACGAGCGCGGTTGGAGAAGGTACCATCGTGAGCATTTGGCTGCCGTTATCCCAAGATGCCCAGCTGGTAAAAGGCTAGTCCGTGCGCGCAGTTATCTTTGTGACCGACGATGAGCAGGCGACTCGCTCTGCCATCACCGAACGGCTGACTCGGCAGGGCCATCACGTCGTTGGGTATGAATCAGGTAAAGCGCTGCTGGAGGGGCTTCAACACAACCTCCCCGATTCTTATGTTGCCCAATGTGAGGATGCTAGCCCGCATTATTCATGAAGCTTCTGCTACAAGCGCGGATACGCGGCTGCGACAGGCAGTCTCGCCGTTCATCCCTTCGACATACTGCACGAGTATGCCTCGGGGCTTCACGCCTGCACGCTTTCGCAACGAACCTTCATGAATAATGCAGGCTAGGTCTCAGTGGTCTCGATGCCGTAAAGCATGTGGGGCAAATGGCTTCTGCCGCCATCGTCATCATGCTGACTGCATATGGGACGATGCAGGATACGGTGGAAACGATGAAATTGAGGGGCGTACGACTTCATGATCAAGTCGGTGAATGTAGAGGGCTTCGATGCTGGGATCGCTCGGGCGTTTGGATGTCTTGAGCCTCTGCTAGATGCTTGAGTCTGAACTAGGCCGGAGGATAGCCGGTACCACATGAAGAATCTGGAAGCCTACAGTCCTGCCATGAAGACGATCGGGCAATAGACCCTCGCCGACCGCGGACGCTTGCGGCTCCCTGGCTGGGGCAGTCTGTCCGGCCTCCCTGGTCCAGGGCTGCTCGCCCGAGCAGGGACAAAGATAGGCATTGACAGATTTTCCTGTGACAGGTATAAGGGCGCGCAGTATAAGGGCTCCTACAGGGTACTCTGTAGAAAAAGTAGGGGAACAATGTCGTTTCCCACCGGCCTCAAGATAGTATGGCATGGACAATGGCGTCCTCCGGTCCCAATGGGCTAGAGGACGTTTTTTATTGACCATATTCTACCTATATGGTCTGGTGGGAAAGTAGCTGTGAAGGGTGAATGGATGGGTAGGGGCCGGCGGTTGCGCACAATGGCGTGCGTGTCGACAATGGCGTCGAGGACGAGAGGCAAGGAAACAACCGAATCACCAATCGGATGAGGAGGATGACAGATGAAGTCAGGACGCAAACGTATCGGGCAAGTCATAGGTATGTGTGCGATCGCCTCGCTGCTCGGCAGCAACGCGGTATCCGCCGAGGATGTAGTAAAGGATGCCGAGTCCTTGTGGAAGGCGGCAGGCTTTCAGATCTCCGGGACCGTGCTGACATCCTATACACAGAATTTCAATAATCCGTACAATAACATTAATCAACTGCGTATTTTCGACACAGCGGCCAATTCGTTCATGGCGAATTTGGCGCAGCTGGTATTTGAACGTCCCGCAAACGCGTCAGGCAGTGGCATGGATCGGGTGGGCTTCAGGGCGCGGCTCAATTTTGGGACCGATGCCAGGTTCTCGCGTGCGCGTACAAATTTCCAACCAGGTAATGACAATACCGAACTGGATATGCAGGAGATGTACGCGGAGTACATCGCCCCGATCGGCAACGGCCTGAAGATTCAAGCAGGAAAGATCAATACCTTGATCGGGTATGAAGTGATCAATGCCTGGGAGAATCCGAACTTTTCACGCACCATGATGTTCGGTCTGAGCCAAGCCTTCACGACCACCGGTATCCGGTTCACCTATCCCTTTGCGAAGTGGGCGACCGCGAGCATCGGACTGATCAATGGATGGGACAATATCGAGGACAACAATAGAGGCAAATCGTTCGAATACCTCGTGGCCTTTACGCCGCATGAGAAGTTCGGCATCAGCTTCTTCGGGTCCTACGGCCCTGAGCAGTCCAATGGAAATGCTTTTGCTGGAACTATCGCAGCGGTTGGAGGCTGTACGAACGGTGCGACAGGGTGCGATTCAACCGCCAAGCGGGTGGTGACCGGCGCGATCATCACGATCAAGCCAGTCGACAGCACCACCCTCATCATAGAGCCCTATTACGGGAATGAGAGCAATGCGAGCACAACCAGTGGTACCGGAAACGGCCGTTGGAACGGACTCGTCACCTATTTGATCCACGACTTTAATGATCAGACGAAGCCCAATGCCTTCAGTTTCAGGGCTCGTGGAGAAATCTGGGAAGATGCCGGTGGATCCCGTGCCTGCGCTGGAGCTTTTAACACAGTTGGCAACACCAATACCTGTGCCGGTACTACTGGGGGTCAGACTACGGTTTTCAACCCCGGTGGAGCTATCACACCCACTGCCTTACCCACTGTCACTAACAACCCTTTCGCGGCAGGGAACGGTCTGACCGCCTGGGAGGCGACCTTTACACTCCAGTGGAAGCCGGCGCCACAATTGCAGACAAGGGTCGAGTATCGATATGACCATGCCGACCATAATGTCTACCTAAAGGGCACTCAAGCAGCGAACTTTCAAAACACCCTGGGATTCTCCGTCGCGTACATGTTCTAAGCGAATGAATACTGAGGTTCAATAAATTGTGAGATTCCGGTCCCTTCGTGGAATATTCCACGAAGGGACCGGAATCTCACAATTTATTGAACCTCAGTATTCATTCGCTTAGAACATGTACGCGA
>DATHTZ010000244.1:0-5639 GCA_035462675.1 Nitrospiraceae bacterium
CCTCCACCTCCATGTCTAATTGGGTCGGCAAATCCTTTAATTAGGTCGGAGATTCGAGAGGCAACGCTGAAGATATTGTCCTTTAGGGTCACCAAAAATACTGAGGATATCTTGAAACGTCACACCAGCATCCGACGAGGAACGTTCGATGGCCGGTATGCCAACTCCAAAAACGACAGGAGGGTTCTCCATAGAATCGATCACCTGGATAATCTCAAGATCATATCCACAAGCTAACGTATAGCCTAGCGCATCCAGAGCGATACGAACCGCGTCCGCAACAATATTCTTTAGAGTGTGGATATTTCCAACTGGATTGTCGGTTATAAAAGTTGCTGTCACTTGAGAGAGTGAAATGGAATAACGAAGGACTCCATCGACTTGCTCCATCTCAAGTCTAACTTCAGCGCGTACTTCAGGAATGGAAACATTACATCGTTCGGGGTGAACTTTCCCAAAAAACGTGTACTGGAAGGGTTTAATTATATCGGTCATCGAATCCTTTAATAACTAATGTAGCCAGCCACTGGCTACGCCAGTCCTTCCTCAGAATGAATTTAGGTAGCCAGAGCTATCGTAATTAACGCCTGCGCTTCTTCCTGAATCTGCAGTAGATGATCTTTCCCACGAAAACTCTCAGCATAGAGCTTATAGACATCCTCGGTACCGGAGGGGCGGGCGGCGAACCAGCCTTGCTCGGTGACGACTTTCAAACCGCCGATTGAGGCGCCATTCCCAGGGGCTGTCGTCAGTTTTGCGACAATTTTGTCGCCGGCCAATTCTACGGCCTGTACCTGGTCTGGTGAGAGTTTCGACAGGATGGTCTTCTGCGCCGGCGTCGCGGCCGCATCGATCCGCTCGTACCGCGGCTCTCCGAGTTCGTTGGCCAGCTCTCGGTACAGTTCGCTCGGATCGAGGCCGGTCTTGGCCATCATCTCCGCAGCGAGCAGGTCCATGATGATCCCATCCTTGTCCGTCGTCCAGACCGATCCGTCTCGACGAAGGAACGAGGACCCCGCGCTTTCTTCTCCGCCAAAACCAAGCGAGCCATCGAGCAAGCCATTCACAAACCATTTGAAGCCGACAGGCACTTCTACCAGTGTGCGTCCAAGCTTGGCTGCCACGCGGTCAATCAGGCTACTGCTCACGAGCGTCTTACCGATACCGGTGTTGGGCTTCCACCCTGGGCGATTGGAAAAGAGATAAAAGATAGACACGGCGAGGTAGTGATTGGGATTCATGAGTCCTGCCGAGCGGGTGACAATGCCGTGCCGGTCGTTGTCGGCATCGTTGCCGAAGGCAACATCGAAACGATCTTTCAGCGCGATGAGATTCGCCATGGCATAGGGCGAAGAACAGTCCATACGAATCTTGCCATCCCAATCGAGCGGCATGAAGCGAAAGGTCGGATCGACGGCGGGATTCAAGACCTCAATATTCAAGCCATACCGCTCCGCAATCGGCTGCCGGTAGGCTACCCCGGACCCGCCAAGCGGATCGATGCCGAGGTTCAACCCGTCTGATCGAATCACGTCCATATCGATAATCTGCGCGAGATCGCCGATATAGGTATCGAGGTAATCATGCTGGTGGGTCGTGCTCGTCCGGCGGGCCTGGTCGTACGACACACGTTTCACGCCTTGCAGATCAGCGGCAAGGAGGGCGTTCGCGCGATCCTCAATCCATTTCGTCACCTGGGTATCGGCCGGTCCACCATGCGGCGGGTTGTACTTGATGCCGCCGTCCTCCGGCGGATTGTGGGAGGGAGTGATGACGATACCGTCGGCGAGTCTGGAGGTTCTCCCTCTATTATAGGTGAGGATCGCGTGAGAGATGACCGGAGTAGGGGTGTACCCACCATCCTGATCGATCATCACCTCAACATCGTTCGCGGCCAATATCTCGAGCGCGCTCACACAAGCTGGTTCAGAAAGTGCGTGTGTATCCCTGCCGAGATACAGCGGCCCGACCGTGCCCTGGCCGGCCCGATATTCACAGATCGCCTGTGTGATGGCCAGGACATGCCATTAGTTAAAGCTTCGCTTGAAGGAAGATCCCCGATGTCAAGACGTACCAAAGGTCACTCGCTGCTCACGTACCGTAGCATCGGGCTTCTCTGAAAAATATGCCGCCAGGAGCTTCGATACATCGACGAGGACCGAGGCGGGCGCTGGTTGACCTGCGAGGAGATGGATACCTATGTAGAGTGTTTAGTCCTCCGGTCCCTCTGCTGTCAACTGCGCGATCGTAGATTGATTCGATCAAGAACCAAGCAGAGAACGAAAGGAAATGCCAAATCCTACCAGTCGCCCGCTGTTCCTTCCGGGCATACGTGCGCCTTTGAGAGCAGTTGATACGACACGGCTTCATCCTTCAGATCGGGTTCGTCGGGGCGGAGCATCCTAAACTCAATCTTTTCATTTGCGAACGTTTCGTCACCGGCTCGTAACACACTCTCCCGGTTCAAAATCTTCATGGCATTAAGGCGAGAGACTTTGAGTGGATATGTCCCGATCTGGTCAGCTGACCAATAGGGCACCTGGATCGTCATTCGACCACGGTCCGTATAAATAAACTGACGCAATGTCTCATCGATGGGAGTCTTCACACTGACGACCGCGGAGGTCATAGATTCGAGGGCTGGGATAGAGATGACATATGAGCGTGGGGCATCCTTCGCCGTACTGTCCCAATCTCCCGTCGCTTCCAAATTCGAGGTCGTGAACAGTATTGTGGTGGGCCGCAGGAGGGGAGACCTGATGGCGAGGCGGAGGTTCGTGAGGCCATGGTCCGTCACATTTTCAAGGAGAAACTTGATCAAGACCCAGGACTGCGGATCAGGGGTCTTGGCGCGGCCTTTCGGCAATGTCTGTTCGATTCGCCGGAGAAGGCAATCGGACACCAGATTTCGGTTTTCATAAAAATAGACCTTGCTGTTCCCCTCCAGAACAAAGGCACGCTCGTATGTGTAGAAGGCGACGCCGACATGGATGGGGGTCGGCTTAAACCAGGAGGCAACTAATGGAATGAGAAACAGTACCAACGACGCAGAAAATCCAATGATGATAACTTTGTTGAGCCAGCTTTGCCCTCTCAACCACCCCCACCATTCCTTGAGGAGCATCATGCCCGTTCACTCATTGGATCTCTCTCGACCAAGTAGTTCCACAATCGCCTCGCGTCTTGAATCGATCCAGCCTGCAGGCTGGCACTCGTTTCACGCCTCATGTTTCACGATTCCTGGGGCCAGAAACAAGAACGATGCTGGCGGGTTTTTCGGCATCCTGCGAGACTGATGCCGCTGAAAGGGCCAACCGAGTAGGAGACAATACACTGCACAGGGAAGCGGCGGAAGAGACGAATCGAGAAGGACATAGCGGCCTCGCGGGGAGGCGTATTGTAGGAGGGGGGACGATCAAACCGCAAGGCGTGGTACTCGGACATGCTTGTTGATCAATTAATTCGGACAAAGGTCGGTTTAACGCAGAGACCGGCCTCGCCTGGGATTAGGCGATCGAACGACGGCCACAGGAGGTGCATCTGCAAGCTGGTAGCAGATAACTGTGAAGCGGTTGGGGAATGCTCAATGATGAGTGGTCGGAATGAGAATAGGTTGCAGTGTGAAAAGTAGACTTGACGGTCGAAGTTCGGAAAACTTTGACCGTCGGACTCGAACCCTCCTTTTTCTCGCACCCATTGTCCCTGGTTGCTTTCCATGTGATTTCTCGACGAACGTCATGAATAGTACGGTCTGGCCTCGCCGCCCAAGGACACACCGCACACATTCCTTTGTAGACATCATCGAAAACGTTTGTCCAGATTCCTACAGTACCCTAAGATGACGCCATGCCAGCCAATGTCGGGAAGGTCCCTCCTCCTTCTGATTCAGTAACGCCATCTGTTGCAACGGAAGTCACGGACACGGGCCTGATCTGCCTCTTGATCTTGGCCCGTTTTTACGACCTGCCGGCTGACGGGTCACAGCTGCGCCATCAGTTTGCCCAATCAAGCCAGCTGCTCTCCGATACCGATCTCCTCCGTGCGGCCAAACATCTCGGGCTCAAGGCCGGCCAGATGACCGCCGACTGGAACAAACTCGGTGGGATTCCACTTCCAGCTCTGGCTAAGCGAACAGATGGTCGATATGTCGTACTGGCCAAGATCGAAGGGGAAAAGATCCTCGTCCAAGATCCTTCCGAGGCGCGTCCGCTGATTCTCTCTCGCGAGCAGTTCGAATCAGTTTGGGCGGGACCATTGTTATTGTTCACCAAACGGGCCAACCTCCGCCTGCAAGATCTCAAATTCGATTTCACCTGGTTTATCCCCGCGATCGTCAAATATCGCACACTCCTTGGCGAAGTGCTGGTCGCATCGTTCTTTTTGCAGTTGTTTGCCCTACTGACGCCGCTCTTTACTCAAGTCGTCATCGACAAGGTGCTTGTCCACAAGGGCTTTACCACACTCCATGTGTTGGCAATCGGCATGATTGCCCTGGCGCTCTTCGATGCGGTCTTGGGGGGACTTCGGACCTATCTCTTTTCTCACACGTCGAACCGGATCGATGTCGGCCTGGGCGCGCAGGTGTTTCGCCATGTGTTGGCGCTTCCCTTGGCCTACTTCGAGGCTAGACGGGTGGGGGACACGGTGGCCCGGGTGCGTGAGCTAGAATATATTCGCCAGTTCTTGACGAGCCATTCGGTGACGGTGGTGCTCGACCTGCTGTTTACAGCGGTGTTCCTCGCCGTCATGTGGTTCTACAGTCCTATCCTCACGCTCGTCGTGATGGGCTCGTTGCCGCTCTATGCCCTTTTGTCGGTGGCCATTACGCCGGCGATCCGTGCCAGGCTCCATGAGAAATTCAATCGCGGTGCAGACAATCAGTCCTTCCTTGTAGAAGCGATTAGCGGCATTCAAACGGTAAAGGCCTTGGCCGTTGAACCGCCGCTCTTACGCAAGTGGGAGGAACAACTGGCGGGCTATGTCCTGGCAAGTTTTCGTGCCACCAGCTTGATGACTCTCGCTGGCCAGACGGGCGGTGGCATTCAAAAAATCACTACCGTCGCCGTGCTGTGGATAGGGGCTTATCGAGTCATCGAAGGAGATCTGACCATAGGGCAATTGATTGCATTCAACATGCTCTCGGCGCAAGTGACCGGACCGCTGTTGCGTCTGGTCAATCTGTGGCAAGAGTTTCAACAAGTCGGCATCTCGGTGCAGCGTTTGGGGGATATCCTGAATACGCAACCGGAGCCTTCGTACAATCCGAATCGTACCACGCTCCCGCAAGTGG
This sequence comes from Nitrospiraceae bacterium, assembly GCA_035462675.1. Classification (GTDB taxonomy): domain Bacteria; phylum Nitrospirota; class Nitrospiria; order Nitrospirales; family Nitrospiraceae; genus Palsa-1315. Next base: position 5,291 of record DATHTZ010000244.1, read on the forward strand.
CAGGGCAGGTGGTGTTCGAAGATGTGACGTTTCGTTATCGCCCTGATGGCACGGAAGTGTTGCGCAAGGTGTCGTTCGCCGTCACGCCGGACAAGGTGATCGGGCTTGTCGGACGATCCGGGTCCGGCAAGAGCACCATTGCCAAGTTGATTCAACGGCTCTACGTGCCGGAGCGCGGGCGTATCCTCGTTGACGGTGTGGACCTCGCGCAAGTGGATCCTGCCTGGCTCCGTCGACAGGTGGGCGTGGTGCTCCAAGAAAACTTTCTGTTCAATTCCTCCGTGCGTGACAACATCGCACTGACCGATCCGGGATTGGCGATGGAGCAGGTGATCCGATCGGCCACGCT
>DATHTZ010000245.1:0-10960 GCA_035462675.1 Nitrospiraceae bacterium
GAATGTGTCGGGGCGTGGCGCAGCCCGGTAGCGTACTCGCTTGGGGTGCGAGTGGTCGGCCGTTCAAATCGGCTCGCCCCGACCAATACAGATAGTGCTGAGAACTGAGACGAATAGGATAGTCTGGTGCTTGGTTCTCAGCACTCAGTACTGAAACAGAGAGCTGCCGCCGGCAGCTTTTTTTATTCATGACGAGCCCATGCGAATTTTGGTTACGAACGATGATGGGATGTATTCGCCGGGTTTGACGGCGCTCGCGAAAGCTTTGTCAAGAGTAGGCGAGGTGTGGGTGGTTGCGCCGGACCGTGAACGGACTGCCGTGGCCCATGCGGTGACGCTCCATAAGCCGCTGCGAGTGCAGCAGCTTGGGACACGGATCTATACGGTCAACGGAACGCCGGTCGATTGTGTGAACTTGGCCGTGCTGAAGCTGATGCCGGCGTCGCCCGATCTCCTTGTGTCGGGAATCAACAAAGGCGTGAACCTTGGCGACGACGTGTTGTATTCCGGGACGGTCTCGGCCGCGATGGAGGGAACGATTCTCGGTGTCCCCTCCATGGCTGTGTCGCAGGAGGGGCAGCAACATTTTTATTTCGATGCCGGGGCTCGGTATGCCGTTCGTATCGCTCGGTTGATTCTGAAAGAGGGTTTGCCGGACGAAACGCTCGTGAATCTCAATATTCCGAATCGGCCGTTCGGGTCGATCACAGGAGTCCGAGTCACCTGTCTCAGCCGAAGGCGCTTCGATAATCCGATCATTGAAAAGATCGATCCGCATGGCCGGATCTACTATTGGATTGCCGGGACACGCGTGTCATGGAGCCGAAGCAAGGATGCCGACCATGAGGCGCTTGAGCAAGGGGCGGTTTCGCTGACTCCCATTCACCTCGATACGACGAATCATGGGGTGTTGGATCGGTTTCGGAAGTGGGAAATAGTGCGCCGACCCAATGCGCGTCGGGTAGCTGCATCGTCGAAACCAAAGGGCAAACAGCGGAGTTAGCCCGCATTACTCAGGAAGCTTCTGCTACAAGCGTGGATACGCGGCTGTGACGAGCAGTCTCGCCGTTCAGCCCTTCGACATACTGCACGAGTATGCCTCAGGGTTTCACGACTCCGAGTGCCCGTCTCGCTTCGCGTCTGCATGCTTTCGCGACGAACCTTCATGATTAATGCGGGCTAGAGTGCTATGGGAAATTTGATCGAAGCGATCATTACAGAGCTTAGCCGATTTGTTGTGTCGACAATCTCGACATTCGGCTACACCGGTATTTTTATCACCATGGCCATTGAGAGCGCCTGCATTCCCCTGCCCAGCGAAATCATCATGCCCTTTTCCGGATATCTTGTGACGACGGGGCAGTTCACGATGCTGGGTGTGACATTGGCCGGCGCTCTCGGGAACGTCGCTGGGTCGGTTGTGGCCTACTACGCCGGCGTGTGGGGAGGCCGGCCTTTCGTCGAGCGATACGGACCCTATGTGCTGGTGTCGAGAAAAGACATCGAGATGGCGGATCGATGGTTCGCGAAATATGGCGATGCGGCGGTATTTTTCAGCCGGATGCTTCCGGTCGTCCGGACCTTCATCTCGTTGCCGGCAGGCATCGCCAGAGTGAATATTTACCGGTTCATGCTCTACACGTTTCTCGGTGCATTGCCCTGGTGTTATCTTCTGGCCTACGTCGGCGTGAAAATGGGAGAGCAGTGGGAGCACCTCAGAGACTATTTCCATCAGTTCGATATCGTGATTGGCGTCTGCCTGGCGCTTGCCGTGGGCTATTTTCTCTGGTCCCATTGGCCGAGGCGCCGCATCACTCCGGAGTTGTAACCCCCCATGCTCTCGATCTACAACACGCTCACAGGGGAAAAGGAGCCGTTTTACTCGCTTCAGTCGAAGACTGTTCGGATGTATGTCTGCGGCGTGACCGTCTACGACTACTGCCATATCGGCCATGCGCGTAGTGCGCTCGTGTTCGATGTGATCCGACGCTATCTGGAATTCAGCGACTATAAGGTTGAATTCGTCAAGAACTTCACCGACGTGGATGACAAGATCATCAAGCGGGCCAATGAGCAGGGCGTGAGCTGCGACACGATCACGGCGAAGTATATCCAAGCCTACTACGAAGATATGGGGAGACTGGGCATTCGCCAAGCTTCCATCGAGCCCAAGGCCACAGAACACATGACCGACATCATTCGTTTGACCGAGACCTTGGTGAAGAAGGGATTAGCTTATCAAGTCGATGGAGGCGTGTATTTTGAAGTGGCCAAGTATTCTGCGTATGGCCGCCTCTCAAAGAGGCGATTGGACGACATGCAGGCAGGCGCACGCGTGGACGTGGATGAACGAAAGCGTCACCCGATGGATTTTGCGCTCTGGAAGAGCAGCAAACCAGGCGAGCCGTCATGGGAGAGCCCATGGGGGGCCGGGCGACCAGGCTGGCACATCGAATGCTCGGCGATGTCCATGAAACATCTCGGTGAAACGTTCGACATTCATGGCGGAGGAATGGACCTGATTTTTCCGCATCACGAAAATGAAATCGCGCAGTCATGTGGGGCGACGGGAAAAGAGTTTGCGCGCTACTGGATTCACAACGGATTTGTGCAGATCAATCAAGAGAAGATGTCCAAATCGCTGGGGAATTTTTTTACGATTCGGGAAATTTTTGAAAAATCCAAATGGCCTGAGGCGGAAACCGGAGAGATGCTGAGATATTTTCTACTCGGAACCCACTATCGCAGCCCGTTGGATTTTTCCGATCAAAGCTTGTTAGAAGCGAAAAATGCGGTGACCGGATTTTACGATCTGTTTAAGCGCCTTGAAGAGAAAGGAAAAGGCAGCACGGCTGATAAGGGGCTAATGGAAGCGATCGAGCGATGCAAGGTCACATTCCGCGAAGCGATGGACGACGACTTGAACACACCAATGGCAATCGCTGAGTTTCAAAGGCTTAAGAGCAACGTCAATAAACTGTTTGAAGGCCTCTCAACGGCGGCCCGTAATACCGCTAAAGCGGAATTCCGGTCTCTTGGGAAAACGCTTGGATTGTTTCAGTTGGATAAGTGGCAGTTCAACCCAAATGTTCCTACGGATTGGATGAGTCCAGACAATGCGATGGCAGCACAGTCGAAGAAGCAACATTCATCCTACGGAACCCAGATTACTGGTGTGCCAACGTTGTCCGACAGCGAAGTTAAGGAAATGATTGATGAGCGGATTTATGCCAAAAAGAGGAAAGATTTCAAGAGAGCCGATGAAATCAGAAAGTCCCTCGCGTCATATGGCATCGTCATTGAAGACAAGCCCGACGGTACCAGCCGGTGGAAGCGATAGTCAGCCGGAACTGATTTACGGGCTGCATGCCGTACGTGAGGCCTTGCGCGCCGGCATGCGACCCTTGCAGCGACTTCTTGTCCTCCGCACCGATCGGCAATTCCACGACCTCGTCCAACTCGCGAAGGCGCAGCGGGTTCCCGTTCATATCGAGCCTCCTCCCACCTTCGATCGATTGGCGCCTGGTGGACATCACCAGGGCGTGATCGCGCTCATCGCCGCGAAATCCTACGACACGACGGAGCAGATTCTCGAGCGGGCGAAGACGCGAGGCGAGAAACCATTTCTCGTGCTCCTAGACGGGGTCGAAGATCCGCACAACTTAGGTGCGGTCTTGCGGACGGCCGAAGCGGCTGGTGTTCATGGGGTGTTCATCCCGGAGCGTCGCGCAGTTGGTCTGACTTCAGTCGTGGCGAAAGTATCAGCCGGAGCACTCGATCACATCTCCGTCGGGCGCGTGGGCAATCTGATTCGTCTGATTCAGGATCTCAAAGAGGCTGGCCTATGGATCTATGGCGTGGATCCACAGGCGACAAAGCTCCATACCGACATCGACATGACCGGGCCGATTGCGCTGGTGCTTGGGGGGGAAGGAGAAGGCCTTCGCCCTGGTGTGTTGGGGGAGTGCGACGACTGTATCAAGATTCCAATGCAGGGTCACATACAGTCGTTGAACGTCTCAGCTGCAGCAGCCGTCACACTGTTCGAAGTGGTCCGCCAGCGTCGCAAGAATGTGGGGCCGGCAGCGAAGCCTACCGAATCTTGATCGTCCCGTCTTGGATCGCAGTTTTGAGCAGCTGAGCGGTGTTCGACACGCGCATCTTTTTCATCATGTTGGCCCGATGTGCCTCAACAGTCTTGACGCTGATCTTGAGTCGTTGACCGATTTCCTTGTTTTTAAACCCGGCCCAAATCAGTTCAAGAATCTCTTTTTCACGGCCGGTAAGCGATTCAGGCCGCTTCTTGCGGGGAGGTGGGGTCAGATTGGCCAGGGAAGGTTTGGTTTTCGTCTTCGCAGTCCGTGCCATTATCATGTTCTCCTTTAACCAATAGAATAGTTCGGTATAATTCGCCTTGATGGAGTCACGTCAACAACAAACCCTTATCCAACAGCAGAGTAATTATAAGTAATCCCTCGTCATAAGTAAACCGTAGGAGACCAGTTCCAGTGAAGCTACCTAGTTTATTTCATTTTACCTGCGAAGTGGCTCGGGTGTTCCGAGCCGGAGTCTGCCCCCGGGTCGATTATGCATGAATGGTCTCTTTATCTTGTGGTCGGGACTCTCGGCGCGCTAATCGGCAGCTTTCTTAACGTCTGTATTTTCAGACTGCCCCGAGGGGAATCGATCGTCTGGCCCGGTTCCCATTGCCCCTCATGTGCTCACCCTATTGGATTCTACGACAATATTCCGTTGCTGAGCTATCTGTGGCTTGGCGGACGCTGCCGGGCTTGTCGCGCGCCAATTTCGATACGTTACCCCCTCGTCGAAGCCACCAATGCCCTTGGCTATCTCACCCTCTTATGGTACTTCGGTCCAACCTGGACCGCCGCCCTCTATGCCCTGTTATTTTCAGCGTTGGTCGTGGTGACAGGAACGGATCTGACTCACAAGATGATCCCCAATGTCATTACCATACCAGGAGTGGTAGTCGGACTTCTAGGCGCAGTGACCGTATTGCCGGTGGGTGTGATCAATTCGGTGGTCGGCCTCACTGTGGGAGGAGGCATCCTCTGGCTCCTGGCCTGGCTGAGCCCCTATCTTTTCGGCAAGGAAGGGATGGGAGGTGGCGATATCAAGCTGCTGGCGATGATCGGTGCGTTTCTTGGCTGGAAGCCGGCGCTCCTCACCATCATGATCGGCTCACTCACTGGTTCTATCATCGGCATCAGCTTGATCGCTCTGCGTATTACCAAACGTGATGATTATATCCCCTTCGGCCCCTTCCTTGTGTTAGGGGCGCTCCTCTCCTTATTTTTTGCCCAGCCGCTCCTCGATTGGTATCAAGGTCTTCTCGGCCCCGGCTACTAAGTCACGCCACTCCCTGTATCTCTTCTGGCGAATCCCTGTATCTAAATCGTGAGACGTTTCTCTGGTTTCTTTCCTCTTTCTTGCCCAGCCCACGACCGGCGCTGATTCCCCGCTTTCTCGTCTTGCGCGAAACCATGCGAACTTTCGAAGCATTCCGCTAGCGTTCTGTACAATGCATTCAGACATCTTGACGTGGATCAGCGTGGGCATGGGTCTTGGATACCCGTTCATCCTTGTAGGGAGAATTTCTTTGCGAGAGGGAGACATGCCAAGAGAATCACAGAGACAGGAACAAGGTTGGAGTCTGACAGAGCTCCTCACCGTACTGGCGATCATGGGCATCATGGCTGGGCTGGCTGGGCCGAGTTATAAGGCTATTACCGCTAGGGTCCAGGCGCGCAGCGCCACCGTAGAGATTGCGTCGGAACTCCGGCTCGCCAGACAGCTGGCGATGGCCAGGCGAGAGCGCCTTCGAGTCGTATTTGATCCAGAGGGCCGTACGATCACGCTTCGACGTGCGGATGCCGAGGGCATCCTTGATGTCTATCACTATGGGGATAAGGGAGTGGTTGTGGAGGAGCCAACCTCGGGCCCTGAACTTCTGTTTCAGCCCAGTGGTCGGTCGGTGACTCCTACAACTATTCGCGTTCGCGACAGTCAGGGCCGGGAAACCATGTTTACGGTGAGTATCACCGGAAGGGTGTCTGTGTCATGACACGGAATCAAATATTTCATGCAGAGGGCGGAGCCAGTTTTGCCGAAGTGCTGGTGGCAATGACACTGACGTTGATTGGACTGGTCGGTGCGATGGGGGCATTTCAGGCGGCAGAACGGAGTATTCGAATAGGGACAGTGGCGACGCGTGCGCTGGCGATGGCGGAATCACGGATTGAAGCAAAGCGATCTGTGAGATGGGATCGTCTCTTGCTGGACGATCTGAATCACGATGGTGTCCCGGATCTTGTTATGCATGACGATGGGGTAGGCGGCGATGTCCTGGCCGGTGATGGGGTGTATTCCGGTCGTTGGGACCAGGATGGCGTCCAACTCATCTGGACGGTGACGCCGAGCCGATCCGGTTCGCTGTCGGCCTCGGGGCATGTCCGGATTGAAGCTCGCGCAGTCTACGCCGCCGGTGAGAGCCAGCGAGAAGTACGAGTCGGTACCCTGCGGGCCAATCCCATGTTCGTTGGGAGCTAATAACGTGGCGATCCTGGAGGGAAGCAGGATGCGAATAGGGCGGCAAGCAAGAGGCACGTGCCAGAAAATGTGGACGGAGACAGGGACCAGTTTGATCGAGCTGATGTTTGCCATGGCGGCTGGGCTGGTCGTCTTCGGCGCCACACTTCACGCTCTGTCCTATTTCCAGCAACAGTTTAAGAGGCAACAACATGAGGTCGCGCAACAGCAAGATCTTCGCCTGGGACTAGAAGTTCTTGAGCAGGAATTGCGGCTGGCAGGGTCCGGTTCTCTCACCACTGCAGCTTCGGACTCAGTGGAGTTTTCGGCGAATCTGCAAGGTCTCTCGACGACGGTTACGGCAACGGCGGCGGTCGGCCAAACGGCTCTGTCTGTCGGAGATGGGCGAGGGTGGGAGGGTCGGAAAACAATTGTGGTCTGTTGGGCTGAGCGGTGCGAGACGCTTGCTCTGGCTAGCGATGGACAACGGCATCTGTTGACGATAAGGCAGCCGCTGACAAAGGCGATTCCATCCGGAGCCTTTGCCTTCCTCCTGAATCATGTTCGCTACTACAGTCGCCGCGACGATCAGGGTGTTCTAAGGTTGCTGCGGCAGGTCGATGGCGGCGCGAGTGTCCTGGTCGGAGATATCAGGGAGGTTCGGTTCTCCTACTGGGACGAAAACGGGCAGGTTTCGACACAACCGGCGCTCGTCAGGCGGGTCGTGGTTGAAGTGATGATGTTTGATCGAGGATTCCGTGCGGTTCGAGAAATCAGTCTCAGGACATAACGGAGACGCCTCCAATTAAGAAGGGGAGTGAGAATATGAAGGTGGCAGAACGGCGCGCAGCGGAGTTCATCAATCAGTCCGATGAGGGTCACGTGCTTCTTGCGGCACTCATGCTGATCTTTCTGCTTGGAATTGTCGGCATGACGTCTCTGCATCTGGCAGCTCAGGACAGACCGGGCATCAGCTCCATGAAAGAGGACAACGTTGCGCAACAGCTGGCCGACGGTGCGGCGGATGTGGTGATGAGTTGGTTCCACGATTCATCAGCCACTCCAACAGGCCTTGTGGGATTGCTCGCTAAGCGTCAAGGGGATCTTGCGAGCGGGCCGTCGTTCTTCGACGAAACCGGGCGTTCACAGTTTAGCGGGACCGCCGACCATCCCGACATTATGCTTGATGCGGCAAACCAAGCGGACAATCAAACGCTCAACGATTCGCCCAGCGGTTTCTCCAATGCCCTGGGAGGGCTTGGTCGGATTCTTACGTTGAAAGTGTATGGTCCTCTGCAGCCGGGCTTGCTGAGCACGGTCGAGGTCACGGCCACGACGGTGGATCGCCGACCGGTTACCCGAATGGTTCAGCTTCAGCTCGGAGCTATGAAGATTCCAGCGATTCGCGCCGCGGTGCAAGTCGGACAGACTCTCGGAGCCATGCAGCCAGGCGGCGAGTATCCCGTCATGGCCCATTGGGGCGATCAACGGGTATTAGGCGATCTTGTGGTGCAGCGAGTCGAGGACCTTGCCCTCAAGCGCACTGAGGCTCCAGTCACCGGTCAATCGTATGGCGAGATGTTGTCTGTGCAGGATCGCTGGACGGAATATTGGATTGGAGGGACCGTCTCGGTCGTCGCTCCTCCACCCGGTGAAGGTGCGAACCCTCCGCTTCCTGAAAACGTGCATCTGCACCAATACCCGACGCCTGGGGTGAGGCTCGATCAGTGGGACTACGACTCGCTCAAGAAGATCGCATTGCTCTGGGGGACGTATTATCGACTCGATCGTGCGGGGCAGCTCCATCCGCAGGGGGCTTCGGATTCGGATCAGGGAATCACGCCTGCAGATGCGTTGGAGTCTCAGGTCGTCGGAGACCATCGTGGATTGGTCTTCATCGACACAATCGATGGGCAACCGCCACGCGTCGATAATATGGGAACGCTGGTGCTGGAGACGGACTACGTCGAAGGTCTGTTGGTCGTGCAAGGTCATGTGGTGTGCAGACCTCGTGCAGCGGGGAAATCTGTTCCGGCCCTCAGTCCGTCTCAGCCGGGGACAGAGTCGCTAGGGACAAGGGTACCGGTGCAATTGTCCGGTATCCACGTCAATGGCCTGCTGTATGCGGCTGGTGCGATCAGGATTGAACGACCCACTCGCCTGTACGGGGCGATGATGGCAGGACAAAGCGTGACTTCGATCGGAATCGGCACTGGTATCGAGGTCTGGTACAACGGCGATTTGGCGCAGGGACTCTTTCGGGGGCTTCCGGTTGTGTATCGGGCGCCGGGAACCTGGTTGGCGAAATACTAACAGGAAGAGAAGAACGAAAGGCATTGCACATGATGATCGAAATGGATGTGGCGGCTAATGGAGCTGGAGGGAAGAAGGCCAGCCGTGCGTCGAAACCCTTCCGTTGCGCGATCGAACAAAACGTGCTTGATAGTTTGGTCTATCGCGGCATTATCAGTTTTTCCGATGTGTCGGCGGCGGTCGACGATTCGAAAGAGGGCAGTGTCGACCTCGAAACGGTGCTCCTTGACCGCTATCATGTTCCGAAAGACGCGTTGGGGTCTGCCCTGAGTGATTTTTTTCAATGCCCCTATCTACCCTATGACGAACGAACGATCATCGATGCTGACCTGCTCAAAACGCTCAACCTCGACTATCTCAAGAAGAACCTCTGGCTCCCAATCACGCGTCGCGGCTCACTGATCGACGTGCTCACTAGCGATCCGCATGACTTCGACAAGGGTTGGGATGTGCGGCGCACATTTCCTGGCATGACCATTCGCTATGCCGTAGGTCTGCGTCGGGACATCGAGCAATTTCTTCATCTGGCCAGAGGCCAGGGAGCCAACGGTTCCATCGGCGCTATTCTCGGCGAATTGGTCAATGATATCCGTCTTGAGCCAGCGATCGACTCCGTATCGGGTGGGATCGACGAGAATGACTCCGCCATTGTGCGGCTGACCAATCAAGTGATTGCCGAAGCCGACCGCCTCGGCGCATCGGACATTCATATCGAACCTTACGAGGACCGGAAGGACATGGCTGTGCGCCTGCGCATAGACGGTACGTGCTCGACGTTCATGAAGATTCCGGCGACCTATCGGCGTGCTGTCGTGTCACGGATCAAGGTCATGGCCAATCTTGACATTGCGGAACGCCGCAAACCTCAAGACGGCAAGATCCGGTACCGGTTGGCGAAAGATCGAGAGATCGAATTGCGTGTTGCGACCCTGCCTACGTCGGGACAGGACGAAGATGTCGTGCTGCGTCTTTTGACGGCCAAGCAGCCGATGCCGCTCGACGCAATGGAATTTGCCCCCGCTACGTTGCAGGCTATTCAAACCATCGCAGAGAAACCGCACGGGATCATCTTGTGTGTCGGACCGACTGGGTCCGGCAAAACCACAACCTTGCATGCACTTCTCAAGTACATCAATACCGACGAGCGAAAGATTTGGACGGCAGAAGATCCCATTGAAATCACCCAGGATGGTCTTCGACAAGTCCAGGTCCATCCAAAGATCGGTCTCACTTTCGCAGCTGCGATGCGGGCGTTTCTGCGTGCCGACCCTGACGTCATCATGATCGGCGAGATGCGGGACAAAGAAACGGCCTACATCGCCATTGAAGCCTCGCTTACCGGCCACTTGGTGCTCAGCACCCTTCATACAAACAGCGCGGTTGAAACGGTGGTTCGTTTGTTGGATCTCGGGTGCGACTCGTTCAACTTTGCAGACGCCATGCTGGGAGTGCTTGCCCAGCGCCTATGCAAACGGATCTGCATCCAGTGCAAGGAGGCCTATCATCCGAGTCGACAGGAGTACGATGAACTGGTGCAGGGATATGGCACGCAGGACTGGCCTACTGTCGGCGTCGAGTACACGGCCGATTGGAGCTTGTACCGTGGGCGGGGCTGCGAGGCCTGCAATCGAACTGGCTTCAAGGGGCGAGTGCCCTTGCACGAATTGTTAAGAGGATCAGAAGAGATGAAGCGGCTGATCCAATCCAGAGCCGGGACCGCAGACATGCTCAGCCTGGCAATGAAAGAAGCGATGTCGACTTTGGCACAAGATGGGATACGAAAAGTTCTGCGCGGAGAGACCACCTATCGCCAAGTCAGAGCTGTGGCAATGAAATAGCTGATCTGTAGTATTCGTTTCAGACAGCGTTCTTCGGTCTCACGGGTTTCTTCCGCTCAAGAATTCCCCTATTGGGGCCCTCCCTCTTCGACAAGAATTGTCTCCAGCAAGTCCGAAAAACGTCCATGTGCAAGGGGTAACTCCTCATGCGATGTTGAATATCAATGGCTTACGGATGGCTATCCTTCTGTTCTTAAATGGTATGCCCCTTGCGTGAAGGTGGCTAGCGCTATGGGTGTATCAGGACAAAACAGGACGGA